>CADABS010000002.1 GCA_902786245.1 uncultured Erysipelotrichaceae bacterium | reverse complement strand
TGGGCAGTAAGCAACCGTAATGACAATCTTCTGGTATTCGATACATTCCACCAGGCAATCACTGTTTATCCGGATGCGCATCCGCTGTTCCACAGTGACAGAGGATTTCAGTATACAAGTCCTGCATTCCGAAACCTGCTTTTAGAACATGCCATGACGCAATCCATGTCGCGTGTAGCGTGCTGTATCGATAATGGTCCCCAGGAAGCATTCTGGGGAATCGTAAAGACTGAGATGCCGAAGATGTGTAAATACCATGACAGAGAATCTCTCATTGAGGCTATACGGCAATATATCAACTTCTACAACAACGAGCGATTTCAGGAACGTTTTGATTCTAAGACACCGATGGAAGTTCGTGCCGAGGCATTACAGGCCGAAGAGCCAAAGCATTACCCGATTCCGATCAATCGCAGGATTCAAAACTACAAACAGCATTTAGCAGAATTGAACATATCAAAAAACCCAACCGGATCAGCTCCGATTGGGCAGGCATTACTTTAGATATTTTGGGTGTCTACTTGACAGGCCCCGGATCACATCACAAATTCCGGTTTTTGATTGTATCAGCGGCTTGCGAGGAACGCTTTGATTTCCTCCACCGAAGGCATGACCCGCAGTGCGCCTTTTCTTGTCGTAACGATCGAAGCAGCCGCATTGCCGGTTCTCAGCATCGTTTCCAGTTTCTCCGCATCGAATCCGTCGAGACCGTATTCCAGTACGGCATTGATCATGCAGGCACAGAATGTATCGCCGGCACCGGTCGTTTCGACAGTTTCTTTCTGCAGATAGGCAGGAACTTCGACTTTCAGATCTTTGTAGTAGGCAGCGCTTCCGTCCGGTCCCTTGGACAGACAGATCAGCTTCAGATTCGGATAATCTCTGCGCAGTTTTGCGATGCCTTCATCGAAATCATCCAGGCCGGTAAACCAGGTGATTTCGTTATCGGATATCTTCATGACATCTGCATGGCGCATGCCCCAGTCGATCTGCTCATGTGCTTCATCCAGAGATGCCCACAGCGGTTCTCTGAGATTCGGGTCGAATGTGCGGATCAGACCGTTTGCCTCCGCCGCAGCCAGTGCCTTATGGGTAGCGCTGCGGACCGGCTCATCGGTCAGCGACAGCGTACCGAAATGGAAGATTCTTGCGCCTTCGATCAGATCGGTCCTGACCTCATCCGCATGCAGATTCATATCTGCGCCGGGTTTGCGGTAGAACGCAAAATCACGGTCGCCGTTGGCCAGTTTCAGAACGATTGCCAGCGTTGTATGCACATCATTGTCCTTGATCAGACCGTCTGCGCAGATGCCCTGTTCTGTGATTGCCTTTTCCAGCTGTGCACCGAACGCATCATTGCCGACCTTGCCGATGAATGCAGTTTTTCTGCCAAGTTTCTGCAGCATGCTCAGAACATTGCACGGTGCGCCGCCCGGATTGGCTTCCAGTACGGGATTGCCCTGGGCAGAAATGCCGTGATCCGTGAAATCGATCAGAAGTTCGCCCAGTGCGGTGACATCGAGTGTCTTGTTATCCTGTGTCATAATGATCTCCTTATAGTTTTTCCATTACTATAATCATACATCAGCGCACCGGAAAATGAACAAAAACATGAAACGTTTCACCTGTAAATGGCATTCATGATGATTGCAAACCACTCCCGCACCCAGAATGTCGGCACAAGCCACCATGGCGTCCTTGCGGCCAGACCGTATGGCTCCAGACCGTTCTGCGCAGCCATCCCTTCCGCCCGGTAGAGATGGAAACCGTCCGTGACGACGACCGTCTGAACAGGCAGACCGGCATCGCGGATGACTGCCGCACTGTAGCGCATATTCTCCGCTGTGGAAGTGCTTCTGTCTTCTTTGTATAAACGGCTTTCATCGATGCCGTGCGCTGTCAGCCAGCGGTACATCGCTTCGGCTTCGGATATATCTTCATCGCTGCCCTGACCGCCGGAAAGAACCGCCGGTGTCTGCGGATGTTCTTCCAGATATTCCAGTCCCCGCTGCAGTCTTCTTTCCAGCATCAGACTCGGTCTTTCTTTCTGCACTTCGCATCCCAGTATGATCAGAGTCGTCTCACCATCCGGTTTCTTCAATGACGCATTGATCATCAGAAAGGATAGCACCGCAGCAGTCACCAAACAGATCCCGGCAAGTATTCCCAGGCATACGGCTGCCGGTTTCGGCAGGACCGGTTTTTCGGTCAGAAAATAATACAGCAGCGCACTTCCGCCCATCCCTGCCGCATTGCCGGGATTGAAAACAAATCCGGTAAACAGCGGCAGTGCAAACAGAATAAAAAGGATGACACAAAGAAAACGGAGGACCGTTACTGTTTTCACGATCCGGCCTCCATTACTTCATTCCATGCTTCTTTTACATCATCGCCGCACTGGCTGCGGATCCCGGTGATCTCCCCTTCCCGCATGAAATCCGCGGCATATCTGACCAGCCAGTTCTTTTTCTCGTTGACGGTCAGTGTATCCCAGTTTTCCGGCAGATGGATCATTTCAGCACCTCCGCGACAGCTGTAACAGCCGCTTCAAGTCCGCGCGTGATCTCATCCAGCGAAAGCGAAGGCATGCCCCGTTTCTCAATCGCCTGTTCATGCATGAAGGGAACATGGATGAAGCCGCTGATGATGCCGGGATACTCCTTTTCCAGGAAATACCTGGTGCCGTAGAGCACATGATTGCATACATATGTGCCGGCGGTATTGGATACCGATGCCGGGATGCCTGCCGCTTTGATTGCCTCTGTCATCGCAAGCACCGGCAGTGTCGCAAAATACGCATCCGGTCCGTCTTCGAAGATCTTTTCATTGACCGGGGCATTGCCGCCATTGTCGGGAATACCGTAGTCATCGCAGTTGATACCGATCCTCTCAGGTGTTATTCCGATTCTTCCTCCTGCCTGTCCGACCGATATGACTGCGTCAGGTCTGTAGAAACTTACATTTGCCTTGATGCATTCCAGAGCCCGGTAGCGTACCACCGGTACCTGTACTTTGCATATCTGTGCGCCGGCAATCTCATCCGGCAGACGCTTGACGGCCTCCAGCGACGGATTGACACTTTCACCGCCGAAAGGCTCAAAACCTGTTATCATGATTTTCATATCAGAAATTGTAGCATACTGACGCAGACATAAATATACGTTAAAATGAATCCATGAAAGAAAACCGTACAGAAACAGGCGACGGACTGCAGATTCCGTTTCAGTCCGCCGGAAAGGAAAACAGAACAGACGGATCCGTGGTCCGTCCTTTCAGCCATCTCGGCAGAATGCCGGGACCGGCATGGTTCGGTGTCATTTCCGCTCTGCTGCTCGCTGCTGGTCTGTTCATCTACAACCTGCGGATCTATGTCTATGGCAGAGAGCTGCCTGTACTGAACGATGTACAGCCCGAATTTGAAGGCTATGACGGCATCGGTGTGCCCCGGGAAGGATTCCATCCCGAACAGAGCGCAGTCGATGCGCTGCTTCTGGCTGCAGAAGACAGAAACCTGCCGGAGGAAGACCGTGAGAACCTCCGGACACTTGCTGAAAGCATCTCCTGTTCCTTTACCAAAGCAGAAGGCCTTTCCAACAATGAGACCGTTGAATATGCATGCAGCTTCGATCCGGAAGCAGCTGCCAGAGCCCATTACAATCTGACCGAGCTCTCCCGGACCTATACCGTCCATTCCCTGCAGTCCTATACGATGCTCAATCCGTTCCTCGGCGTTACCGCCTACTGGTCAACGGACCAGGGCGTCCCGGAAGTCGAACTGCAGATTCCCCAGGAATATCTGGATCTCGGCATCCGCTATGACTATACCTTTATCGATGATGCGAACATCTCCATCACGATCGACGCGGATATGCAGGCTCTGCAGGAAAGAGGCATCATGCTGTCATTCGATTCCATGGAATATCCGGTTTCCAACAAGCCGGAGCTGATCCTCGATACGCGCGAACTGAGCGATGAAGAAAAACAGGAACTGCGCGGCATCATCGAAGCCATGGTCACAGCAGAGCTTGACCGCTGCGGCTGGCAGGCATCGTTCCTCGGCAGTCCGCTGACGATCACCGGCATATCCGATATCTATGCCTCTCCGCAGATGTTCTCTTCCCATTCCTCTCTGACCGATATCAAGGTTTCCCTGACGACGGAATACGAAGGATGGATGAGCCGGTTTACGGCATTCTCAATGTCCTATACCGGATATCTGTACCGGATGGCAGACGGATCGATGCAGTTCAGGACCGAAGATACACACGCATGTTCCTTCAGCGGCGTATTCGGTGAATATGTGCTCGCAAAAGAAAACTGACACACGTCAGCTTTTCTTTTACCATTCACTGTTCTATCATGCCGATCACACCGGAAAGCCGGCTGATGATTCTTTCAAACGTCTCCTGATACAGCTGCCGTTCAGCATCGTTCATATCGCTGTACTGCAGATTTTCCAGTTTTTCCCAGGACTGCCCGTATCTGCTGAAATACTGCATATATTCCGCCAGCATCTTTCCCGTATCCTGATCATCCGCCTGCGAGAATTTTTCAATGAAACTGATATATTCATTGAAGAACTGTTCCAGTTCTGCCATCGTCTGCGCAAATTCCGGTCGGACTTCTTCCGAAGCAGGCTGTTCTTCTTCGATGACAACCGGATCTTCTTCAACAACCACCGGTTCATCTTCCGGAATGACCGGTTCTTCTTCCGGAACCGCGGGCTCCTGGGTTTCGCTGACCGGTTCTTCATGAACGGTTTCTGAGGGTGCTGAGCGCATGCGCAGAACCAGCCCGCCGACAAGCATCGCCGAGGCGATCACCCCGATGACTGCCGCCCATATCTTTCTTTTTCTTGATTTCTTCTCTGCATTGCGCAGAACTTCCAGTTCCGCTTCTGCCCGCATGGCTCTTTCATGGATCGCATCGATCTTTGCATTGTCATTCTGGATATCGCGGATCCTGTCCTGCAGCAGAACAGCAGCGGTCTCTGCTCTGGCAAGTTCCGACGGTGCACTCAGCGATACGGTCCGTACGGTACCCGCAAACGCTTCGGCTGCCTCTTTCAGGGAATCCGGAATCCGGACTTCAAAGCTGCCGTCTGTACCGGAAATCCGCAGAAAATTCGATCCGCTTTCTTCAGTAATAACTTCTGCCTGTGTGGTCTCATTCAGGGCATAATCTCTGCCTTCATAATGGAGATGGCCGATATACCTTTCGATACCGTAAAAGACCTCGCGGGGCTGCGATAGATACGCATCCGCCTCCACGAGTTTTCTTTCAAGTTCATGGATCTGCGCCTGACGGGCATCATATGCGGCTTCCTGTTCCTGCAGTGCCTCATGAAGCGTATTTTCTTTCTCTCTGATCTGTGTCTGTATCTGTGCCATGATTTCCTTCTGCCGTTCTACAGAAAATTATCCGTCCCAAACGGAAAATTGTCACCAGAAAAAAACTCTGATCTCATGATCAGAGCTGAAGCAGGAATTTTGCAAACTGGAAATAGATCAGCAGCGAGATTGCATCGACGATCGTTGTGATAAACGGCGAAGCCATGACTGCCGGATCGAATCCGAGACCCTTGGCCAGGATCGGCAGCGTACAGCCGACCAGCTTTGCGGCAAAAACCGTGAATATCAGGGTCAAGCAGATGACCAGTGCAATGGTGACGGTAATCGGATTGTGGAACAGCAGCCTGTCCACAAACATCAGCTTTGCAAAGTTGCACGCGGCCAGAATCATGCCGACGACCACCGCGACCCGGATTTCCTTCCAGATGACCTTGGGCAGGTCTTTCATCGTGATTTCATCCAGCGAGATACCGCGGATGACGGTGACACTGGCCTGCGAACCGCAGTTACCGCCGGTATCCATCAGCATCGGAATATATGCCGTTAATACGGTGACGGCAGCCAGCGCATCTTCAAAGGAAGAAATGATCTGGCCGGTAAACGTTGCCGAGACCATCAGCAGCAGAAGCCACGGAATTCTCGACTTGACCGTCTCGATGATGCCGGTGTTCAGATACGGCTTGTAGGACGGTGAAATAGCAGCCATTCGTTCGATATCTTCGGTTGTCTCTTCGACTAAAACGTCGAGAGCGTCGTCGATGGTAACGATACCGACAAGCCGGTTTTCCTTGTCCACGACCGGCATGGTCAGGAAGTCATACTTCTCGAATTTGCGGGCCGTGATTTCCTGGTCGTCCAGGGTGGAAGCGGAAATAATGCCGTCATCCATGATGTCGGCCATGGTATCGTCTTCTTCGCTCAGCAGCAGCGTACGGATCGATACATAGCCGAGCAGATGCCTTGCCGCATCGACGATATACATGACGTTGATCGTTTCCATGTCCTGTCCGACCCGGCGGATCTTCTTGATTGCATCCTCCACGGTCATTGTCAGTTTCAGATCGATATACTCGGTCGTCATGATCGAGCCGGTCGATGATTCCGGATACTGCAGAATACTGTTGATATCGCGTCTGGTCTCGGCATCCGCCGTCGCCAGAATGCGCTTGACAACATTGGCAGGCATTTCCTCGATGATGTCGACGACATCGTCCAGATACAGCTCATCAACGACTTCTTTCAGCTCGGATTTCGAGAATCCCTGGATCAGTTTTTCCTGGGAATCCGATTCAAGTTCGACGAAAACTTCCGCTGCCTGTTCTTTCGGCAGCAGCCGGAAAACGATTGGAATCGTCTCTTCCGGCAGAGTTTCCATGATGAAGGCGATATCTACCGGTTCCAGTTCAATGATCGTATCTCTGGCCTGCACATACTGTTTCGAATGCAGATAATCTTCCATCCGCTCGATCAGGCCTTCAAAACTCTCTTTTCTGTATGTCATGATATCCTCCCTTCCATGTGTTTCTATTTTACACGAATTGCGGCAGATGCATTTCAGAATATGTAGTCTTTTTTCAGTTCTCCCAGCATTTCATCCTGCAGGATCACGGCATCTTTCAGATCGATTCCGACGGTTTCGGCGATGTGCACCGGCACATCGGAAGCCGCCAGGACGTAGTTGCATGCATACTCACTGGCAGATGCGTGGGCATCGATCAGATATACATACCGGAATACTGATGCATATGTCCTGACGATATCCGCCGTCAGCGGAAATGCCTGGACTTCGCTGTAGCCGGGAATATTGGCAAGAAACAGGCCGTTTTTCTTCAGATGCGCTTTGGCAGCCTGCGCGCTCTGCACCGTCAGAAGTTCCAGCACCGGCATGACGCCGTCATATGCATCATCCAGAATGACATCGTAGAGTTTTTCCGTATCCTCCAGGTATTCTCTGCCGTCTGCGGTAATCGGCATCAGACGTCCGTTTTCATCCGGATGATACAGGTCGATCAGTTCCTGCAGATAGAAGAATGCCAATGCCGTATCATATACGGTCGGATCATTGTCCACGACATCCATCCGGACCGCTTCGGACTGAGAAATCAGATATTTGGGCATGGAATAGCCGGCTCCGCCGATCAGAAGAACATCTTCTTTTTCTTCCTTGGCCAGGGTCAGGTTGCACATGATCCTGGCATACGGAAAGACCGGATCGAAATGCATGCCTTTTTTCAGAAAGACCGCAGAATGCATGACCTCGTTATGGGCATACAGAAAGACGGGCTCATTCTCATATTCCCCTTCCATCAATACGATTTCACGGTCCTCATTTTCCATCTTCAGCACTCCTGCCATTGCCAAGTTCCGCCGCCAGCAGCCGGTCTGCCGGCAGCCAGTTTACAGAACCGAGCTGATCATACCGCAGCCAGCGGCAGTCCTGCGCTTCCACCAGTTCAATATCTCCGGAAAGAAGCTTTGCCTTTGCACAGTACAGGACAAGACGGAAATGCGGATAGACGCAGAATACCGTATCCACGTAATCCGTCACCTCAATATCCGCTTTCAGTTCTTCCCGGATCTCGCGGACCAGTGTTTCTTCCGGCTTTTCACCGGCTTCGATCTTTCCGCCGGGGAACTCCCAGCCGTCTTTGAATTCGCCGCTGCTTCTCTGCACCGCCAGGACCATGCCGTCTTTTTCAATGACTGCCGCTGCCGCTTTGACTGTCTTCATCCCGGATCTGCGGGCATAGATATCCAGATACAGCAGTACATCGTGGAAGTATTTGTCGATGGTCTCCTGCGGTCCGTTGAACAGTTCATGCTTGGAATCCGGGTATTTGACCATCGTCACCGATGCGGCTTTTTCATAGAATTCCATCTGTCCTTCCGCTCTGACCATTGTATCCTTTCCGGCCTGGCAGATCAGAATCGGCGTCTTTACCTTTGCGGCATCTCTCTGCAGTTCACGGACTGCCTCCCAGGCAGCTCCGGCCCAGCCGACCGTACCGCCCCAGGTCTGATAGTCCCGGTCCGCGCAGCGCTGTTCAAACTGGTAGCGGTAGCGCGGTTCGCTCAGACAGGAACTGTGCTCGAAGTCGTATTCATAGGCAAAACCCTTCTGTCCGGGTGCATAGCGCATATCGATATCAATGACTCTGCGGCCCAGGGCAATCGCACCGACCGCAGCATCCGGCACTCTGCCGTAATTGACCATCAGCATCGGTGAGGAAAGCACGGCACAGGTGAATACATCCGGGAATCTCTCCAGATACATTGCCGCAACGGCACCGCCCATGGAATGGCTGAACAGCATCAGTTTCTCTGCCCCCGGTTCGAGCAGCACGACTTTCTTCAGGAATGCGTCAAGATCGGCGACATAGGAATCAAAGGAAGAAACATAGACTCGCTGATCCTCATACGGGATCTCGCGCTCGCTCTTGCCGTAGCCGCGCAGTTCGAGGAAATAGATGGAATAGCCGTCCTGATAGAAGCGGTATGCGGTTTCGTGATACTTGCCGAAGAATTCGCAGAAGCCGTGGACCATGACGATGCTCGCCTTCTCCTGCGGATGCACTGCCTTGATATAATGCAGCTTCAGTCCGTCATGGCTGCGGAAATAGCCGTCCTGCGTGCATGTATCCAGCCATGGCCTGACTTCTGTATCGATATATTTCCGGTAATTCCGGAATTCGAGTTCCTTCTGCATATACTCCCGGGTCGTATCCGGGTCATTGGTGATCAGCGCATGCACGCCTTTCTGCATGGCAAAGGCAACTTCCTGGCGGGTGTTGACGGTCCATACATTGATCTCAATGCCGGCTTTGACGGCATCTTCGATCAGTCCGGGATAGCGCAGATTGACGAACCAGGGATGGATCGCATCGACCCCGTGCGACTTTGCATAGTTCACAAAATCAATCGGTCCGTCCATCGCCAGGAATGCGATTTTTGCCTGCGGATCGATCTCCCTGATCTTCAGCACGGAATAGTGATTGAAGGAAGAATAGATGACTCTGTCCTGCATTCCCTCTTCATGGACCATCCGGACGATCTTCTCTTCGATGCCTTCATAATCAAACGCACCGGTCTTCAGTTCGATATTGATGGAAAGATCCGTCGGTCTGATCAGATCGATGACTTCCTTCATGGTCGGGATCTGCACCGGTCCGTGTTCCGGATGCGCCTTTGAAAAATCAAGTTCCTTCAGCTGGGCAAGCGTATGGTCCTTGAGAAATCCTTTTCCGTTGGATGTACGCTCCAGCGTCTCATCATGGCAGACGACGATTTCCCCGTCCAGGGTCAGCTGGATATCCAGCTCAATGCCGTCCGCATGCATCTTCACAGCCGTTTCAAAAGCAGGCAGTGTATTTTCAGGCATGACCGCACTTGCTCCGCGGTGTGCCCAGATCTTATATTCTGACATCATTGAAAACTCCTTGTTTGTATCTTTATGATAGCTGAATCCGGAACGCCCGGCGCATTAATTTTCCATAAAACAGTACATCCGCCATGAAATGAAACGTTTCCAAAAAATGGTGGCAATTTTCCCGGAAGAGAACAATAATAATGGTATAGGATTCGAAGCAGGAGATATGTATGTTCAAACAATTCAACAAACTTGAAAAATCATGGATTTACTATGATATCGGCAACTCTGCCTTTACCATGATGGTTTCCACCATCATTCCAATCTGGTTCAACACCCTCGCATCCAACGCCAGTATTTCCTCATCGGATTATCTGGCAAACTGGAGCTATGCGACCAGTATCGCAACGATCTGCGTTGCCTTCATCGGACCGATCTTCGGTACCATCGCCGATAACAAGAACTTCAAGAAACCGATGTTCACCTTCGTTCTGCTGGTCGGCGTCATCGGCTGTGCGATGCTCGGTCTGGTACAGAACTGGATGCTGTATCTGATCATCTACATCATCGCCAAGGTATGCTACTCATCCTCGCTGGTATTCTATGACTCGATGCTGACGGACGTCACCGAGCCGGAGAGAATGGACCTGGTCTCCTCCCAGGGCTATGCCTGGGGCTATATCGGTTCCTGCATCCCCTTCCTGATCGCGCTGGTTCTGTATTATCTCGGAACCATCGGCAAGGTTCCGCTGAACATGGCGATCACCATCGACTTCATCATCATCGCCCTCTGGTGGCTCGGCGTTTCCATGCCGCTGCTGAAGAACTATAAACAGAAATACTATGTCGAAAGCACCGGCGGCAAGATCAAGGCTTCCTTCCAGCGTCTGGGCAAGACACTGTCCCATATCTTCAAAAAGGAAAAGAAAGTATTCTTCTTCCTGCTGGGATTCTTCTTCTATATCGACGGTGTCTATACGATCATCGATGAAGCAGTCGCCATCGGCACATCGCTCGGACTCGGACAGATGGGGCTGCTGGTCATCCTGCTGGCAACCCAGGTCGTCGCATTCGCTTTTGCGACACTGTTCGGCAAGCTCTCTCAGAAATACAGTTCCGTCACCCTGATCTCCGTCTGCATCGGCGGCTATGCATTTGTCGCAATCTATGCGCTGTTCATGCATACGCTGTGGCAGTTCGGCATCATGGCATTCATCGTCGGTATGTTCCAGGGTGCGATTCAGGCGCTGTCCCGTTCCTACTTCGCCCAGATCATTCCGGCTGAGAATTCCGGTGAATACTTCGGTCTCTATGATATCTGCGGCAAAGGCGCGGCATTCATGGGAACGACTCTGGTCGGCATTACGGTCGATATCACAAACAACGTCAACATCGCAGTCGGAACGCTGTTCATCCTGTTTGTCTTCGGCTTTATCTTCCTGCGCAAAGCCGACAGCATTGCTCAATAAGCATTCCCGGGAGGAGAAATCCTCCCTTTTCTGACAGCTGTTTTACTGAAAAGAAGAAAGAAGGAACAGACATATGAAGACACTGATTGTTTACTATACATGGCATAACGGCAATACACAGCGGATCGCGGAAATGATCCAGAAAGGCACCGCCGGCGATCTCTGCCGGATCGAAACGGTGATCCCGTATCCGGAGAATTACCGGAAAGCATCCGATCAGGCAAAAAAGGAAACTGAAACCGGCTATGAACCGGAAATACAGCCGGTCCCGTATGATATCAATGATTATGATCAGATCGTGATCGGCACACCGACCTGGTGGTATACCATGGCACCGGCTGTCCGGACCTATCTTCATTCGCAGAACTGGGAAGGAAAAACCGTCATTCCGTTTATGACCAATGCCGGCTGGCCCGGCACTGTCATACAGGATATGACAGAGCTCTGCAGCGGTGCTGTGATCCGCCATCCCATGGAAGTAAAATTCGATTCCGACGGCGGAAATATACTGGAGACAGATCCGGAAACCCTGCAGAAATGGATCGCAGAACTCTCGGAATGAGCACTGCAGCTCTTACAGCAGGCATGCAGCTGCAGTTTCACAGGAGTTCCTAAACAAAAGCATTGTCACGCCGACAATGCTTTTTATCATGGTTCTCTGCTCCGTTATTGTTTCTTCAGTGCTCGTGCCACATTGATCTTCCGCACTGCCGGCAAGAGCGCGTCTGCCGCCTTGTACAGCATACCGTATACCGGCAGATCGAATTCGCCGATATAGGATTCAAAATGCGGATTGTAAATCTTCTTGTATGCGGTCAGACTGTCATCCAGCGTACCTTCCACACCGCCCATATCGCAGTAGCGGCAGCCGTTTTCCTTTGCCCACTGGATCGCATCATTGAACGAACTGTTGGAGCGGTATGTATTCAGTTCTTCATCCATGCCGGCATAGAACAATTCCGAATACTTCTCCGACCGGACGATCAGGGCAGCCGAGATCACTGCGGTATCGCCGTATTTCTCCGCCAGTCCTTCCAGCAGCTGCAGTTCATTGTCGATACTGCTGATCTGTTCGCGGATCTCTGCCTTCTTTGCGTCCTTGTACTGAGGATTCTCCAGCGACTTCTCCAGCTGCGCCTTCCGCTGCTTTTCATGAGTTTCCGTCTCACGGATATCGATATATGCGACCGAGATATTGGCATGATCGCCATAGACAGCCATCAGGTTATCGAAATACTCTTTATTGCGAAGCGAAATGTTCTTGCGGGCAGCCGTTTTTGAAAGCATGCGGGAAAGAAGCTCCGTTCCCTCCGCCTGCATGCGTCTGACTTTGACACCGCGCTTTTCGGCATGGGAGAGATAGTATTTCAGTTTCTTGTTGATCTTCACGTTTTCCGAAAGATCAATCACCGCCTGGGTACGGGGCTGGGCAGTTTCATCAAAGCCCATCGTCAGACCATGGTATACACAGCCCATCGACTTCATCAGCGCGATGACATCCGTATTGCGTCCCTCGTATTCAATCTGATCGTTGTATACAGAGGAATACGGTACCAGCGGATCAAATTTGATCATGATTGCTCTTTTTTTCTTCGCGAATTTTTTCAGTTCCTGAAAGAAATACCAGACCGCTTCTGAATCGTGATAATCCATGACAGGACCTCTGGGGATATAGAACATGCCGAATCCGGCCGCAGCGCTGCGGCTGAGGATCACTGCCGAGGCAATGACTTCCCCTTTTCTGTCCATCGTCACAAAATAATGTTTCCAGTTGTTTTTGACCGATGCCCACGCAGATTCCTGCAGGATCGAACCGCAGCGGTGATTCTCCGCAAACGCATCGATGACAGCAGGATCCGCATTGAAATTCATATGCAGATCTTCAAACATTCAAAACTCCTTCTCAGGCTTCTGCCGGTGCCGAAGCCCGGTTTTTCCATTTGCCTGACAGCAGATATACACCGCCGACAAAGAACGGCACCAGTCCGCTCAGGGCATTGCCCAGCCAGAATCCCTTGATGCCCCATGCCAGCCATACACCGAACAGCAGCGCCAGTCCGATCCGGCAGATGATGCCGTCGGTCAATGCGACCACCAGATTCAGCTTCGAGTTGCCCGAACCGTTAATCAGGGCAAAGTTCGCCGGACGCAGTGTTGCGCCGAGATACTGGATCAGTGCAAACGGGATATATGTCAATGCCATCTTCAGTACTTCCGGATCGGAAGAGAACAGACCGAACAGCCATTCCGGATGGAAAGCAGTGATCAGGGCCATGACAGACGAAGGAATCGCTACGATCCATAATGCATGGAAGACGACCTTCGGTACCCTGGTGATCTTGCCGGCACCCAGTGCCTGGGCAATCATCGCACCGCCGGCGCTGGAAATGGCCTGGGAGATGATCGATATCATCGATTCCAGTTTTCTGGCAACACCGGTCACGGCAACAGCTGTCGTACCGTATGTATTGACATAGGAATTGACAAACAGCATCGAGAACGTGATTGCGGCCGACTGGATCGCCATCGGGATGCCCAGAGACAGCAGCGGTCCGAATACTTCATGATAGATCCGGAAATGTTCCGGCCTGAAATCAAAATTGAACTGTTCCCGGTTTCTGTATAAAAGCGTGATCGCAAACAGGAAGCTCACCGCCTGGCCGATGACCGTTGCCAGAGCCGCTCCGAACGGTCCCATCCGCAGACCTGCGACAAACACCAGATCGAGGATGACATTGATGACGGAGGCAATGGCAATAAACATGAACGGATGCTTTGAATCGCCCATGCCGCGCAGGATAGCCGATACAAGGTTGTATCCGTATATGAATACGACACCGTAGACGCATGTCACGGAATACTGCCGGGTCATCTCAAAGATCTCCTCCGGGGTATTCAGCCAGTGGATGATGCCTTTGTAGGAGAACAGGAATATGATCATGATGATTACTGCCGCCGCTAACAGGAATGTAAACAGCGTACCGATCATCTGACCGACTTTGTCTCTTCTGTTTTCCCCAACATATCTGGAAATCAGGATCTGGCCGGCGTTGGAAACACCCATCGCGAAGAACGTGATCAGCTGCAGCACTTCCCCGCCGATCGATACAGCAGAAAGTCCGCCGGTACCGACGAACCGTCCGACAACGATCATGTCGACCATGTTATATACCGTCTGCAGCAGTCCCGACAGAAACAGCGGCAGCGCAAATGTAATCAGAGTCCGCGGTACGCTTCCGACCGTCAGATCGCGGATCAGTTCTTTTTTCTGCGGCATATATTCCTCCTTTTACAGAAAAAGGTGTGATTGCCACACCGTAAACACAAAAAAATCACTAAGTGATCTTACGAGCACTCAGGATGTTCTGCTTATTTCCTTCTGCCTTTTTTACGGGCAGCTTCACTCTTCAGTCTTCTCTTCACACCAGGCTTAACATAGTATTCCTTGGAACGTGCCTGTGCCAGAACACCGCTGTTATTTACCTGTCTTTTGAATCTGCGCAGCGCAGAATCGAGATCTTCGTTTTCTTTAACAATTACTTTTGGCATTACTTCTATCTCCTATACGCACTATCATAGCACTTTTCCATTAAATTTCATCATATAAATCAAATGAAATCAGAAAACATGCGGATTTATTATAGCGTATTGATAAGGATACGTCCATCATGAATTTTCATTAAAAAAGCGGATTTACCGCTTTTCAGTCTTCATCATCGTAATCATGTACGAATGCGTAGAAGTCCAGTTCTTTCTGCTTGTCCTTAGCCGAGATTTTTCCGACCGGATGGGCAAGGAAAATGAATTCCTCTTCCCCGTCAAGACCGAATGCAGCGTTCGCTTTTGCTTCCCGGATGGATCCGATGGCACAGCCGCCCAGTCCGATGGATGTACAGGCCAGGTACAGATTCTGCGAAACATATCCGGCATCGACCAGAGCGATCCGGTGTGCGTAGATACCGTATCTCCATTCTGCTCTGTAGGCAACCATATCAAAGTAGAAAATAACCGATGACTTGCAGGCCCAGGTCTGACCGTTCATCGTATCATCGATGAAATCTGACAGATCCTCACAGGCACTGAGCATTTCAATGCTGTGGTTCTGGGGCAGATAATGGTAGAAGCCTCTGGTCAGTCCTTCAACATGATTGACTGCCATATACAGTTCGAATTCATGTCTTGCGCCGCCGCAGGGTACGGTGCGCAGCGTTGCATATTTCTTTCCGCGCATGTCCTTGACACCCTGACTGCACCAGAGCAGCCAGGACAGTTCCAGCAGAGACATGTCTTCTTCCGTATAGACACGGTGGGATTCACGGCTGTTGATGACATGCAGGAAATCACTGTCGACCGGCAGCGCTGTGAAATCACGTGGCAGACTGATGATTGTATCGCTGACCGGTTCCTTGAACAGCGGCGGCTGCGGTTTGTTAAGATACTGATCGGTCGTGTAGTCAGGATCGCGGTCGTCGTACATATGCATGAACCGGCGGCCTTCGCGGATGCGTTTCATGATTTCTTCTTCTGTAAGCATGTTATTCTCCTTATCCATTCAGTACAGAACGATAGTATATCTCTGCCAGTATGCCGGCAATGATCAGCGGCACTGCCGCAATGGCGATGAGAACTGCCGCATAGCCTGCGGACAGACTCTTCGAAATGATCAGGGCACCGGCGATATTGCCCATGTAGATCAGTGTAACAGCCAGTACGAATCCATAATACAGCAGGATTTCCTTCCGGCATACTTTCTTTCTCTTTTCTCCGCTGACACCGACCTGATCCATGATCCTGTAATCGCGGTTTCTGGAATAGAGCTCGGTTTCCAGCCGGAACATCATGGTCATTGCCTGCAGGATGGAGATGACGACATAGGACGTCATAACCAGCATCCGTTCGATCGGCGTATTATTGCGGGTAAACATCATCGATACCAGTACCGTCGTATCGACCAGAAACAGATAGACGGTGGAACGGGTGACCTGTATATCCTTGCGCAGAAATCCGTATGCCAGCGCATCGGCCGGATCTTTGAGTTTTCTTCTGCGGATCAGTTTTGTCAGGGCCGGCATGAACAGTCCGGTCAGCACCCTCTCCAGCGCAAAGCATCCCATCAGGGTATACAATGCCATACCGCTGGTTCCTCTGTAGTACAGGAATACCGGCAGAATATACAGACCGAGTGCGAGAATACTGACGATCAGATCAAATGCTTTTGTCTTTTCCGTGACGAATGTCTTTCCGGAGGAATTCATCGATTCGATATTGCCGTTGAGCATCAGGATCGCCGTGCTCTTGTAGGCAAAGCTCATGTTCAGCACGGTCGTCAGACAGACGATGAATCCGGTGACGGAGAAATACTGCAGCAGCCCGTAGGACTGTATTTCAATGAACAGTTCCGATCCGGCCGATGCCAGGATGCGGTTGAATACGGGAATCAGGATCAGTCCGCTCAGGATCCCCAGGGGAATCGCAATCAATAACAACAGTAATGTCTGAATGAGCAGATAGGCAGCCAGCTGGGTAAAGGTCGCACCGGAGATCATCCGTACAGCCAGTTCCTTCGTCTTGTTTTTGACATAGAAGTCATTGGCATAGACCAGGTCGATGGAACACATGATCACGACGAATACCATCATCAGATTGCCCATGTTTCCCTGGGTCAGATACTTGGTAAGATCGGCCAGATTATCCGTCAGATAGAATTCCGTTTCCCCGTGGGTTGCCGATTCCGCCATATTGAAGAACAGAAACATCAGCGCGGATGTCAGATAGAAGGTCAGCCAGTAGAAGACCGCTTTTGAACCGCTGTCCTTCAGCGAGCGCAGTGCATCTTTGACGATCATTCCTTCACCCTCCGGCGGCGGGATGAACTGATTTCAACGATCTTTGCGAAATATGCATCCTGATCCATATCGCCGCGGTCGAGTTCCGAAGAAATGCCGCCGTCTTTGATGAAGATCAGCCGCGAGGAATACGAAGCCATGAAGGCATCATGGGTGACCATCACAATAGTTACCCCTTCTTCCCGGTTCATCTTCTGGAACAGTTCCATCAGTTCTTCGCCGTTGGCAGAGTCCAGATTGCCGGTCGGCTCATCGGCGATGATGATGCCGGGATGATTGACCAGTGCCCTTGCAATCGCGCATCTCTGCCGCTGTCCGCCGGAACACTCCCCCGGCAGCTTGTTCAGCAGCTGCGTAATATCCAGCACCTTTGCCAGTTCCGTGACTCTGGCTTCAATCTTCTGCGGATCCACCCCTGCCAGAGAAAGCGGAAGCGCGATGTTTTCATAAATGGTATGCGAATCCAGGAGATTGAAATCCTGGAAGATAAAGCCGAGATTCTGATAGCGGAAGCGTCCGGTCTCATTGGCGCTCATGGCCGAGACATTCTTTCCGTTGATGAACACCGCTCCGCCGGTCGGGGTATCGATGGTCGAAATATTGTTGATGAACGTCGACTTGCCGCTGCCGCTGGGACCCATGACTGCCAGAAAGTCTCCCTTTCTGACCTGGATCGTGACATCATGCAGTGCCGTCACGGCATTCAGCGATCCGACGTTGTAAACCTTCTTGAGATTTCTTGTTTCCAGTACGATTTCATTCATAGCCGGTTTCCCCCTGTCTGTATCAGTATAGCTTTTTTCACCTGCATATGCATGAAAAAAGCAGGCTCAGCGCCTGCCTCCGTGAATGACTTTAATGGTATCCCTGCCCGGTGCCAGGAAACGGACCTCCCCGTTTTCAAAGAGAACGGATTCTTCCGTATAGAGATAGGTATCGCGCTGATACATCTCCATGTATTCCAGAGTATTGAGTTCCAGGGCATATGCAGTATTGTCATATACTTTCAGATCGCCGCGCACCGGCTGCGGGTTCTGATCGGTATACAGGCCGATCGTCGGACCTGCCGAATGCCCGAACAGTCCGAGCGGATGTGTATACAGCATCGGCCGGATGCCTTCTTCTTTCCCCTGTCTGACGGACTGCACAAAGACATCGTTGCCGGAAACACCTGCTTTCATGTTCTCCCTGACGATATCCTGGAAGCGGTTGTTGCGCTTCATCGCTTCTTTCAGTTCCTGCGGCAGTTCTTCTTCGCCGTCTTTGAGAATATAGACATTTCTCTGATGATCGGTATTCAGGGTCATATAGGTGATGCCGAAATCGCAGTGCACCAGGTCGCCCTTCTGAATCACCGTATCTTCTTCCTGCCACCCTTTTTCATTCTGCAGGTTGATATCGGGATCGAACCAGGTCGCAATACCGAGGTCATTGACCTTCTGGGCCATGAAATCCATGACATCGCGGCAGGTCGTAACACCCGGTATGATCACGCTGTCGCTGAATGCTTCATCGATGATCTTCATCGCGGTATCCACGACTTCCGGATAGATCTTCTTTTCGCTTTCCGTTCTTGTTTCAATGACCCGGATCACCAGCTGTTCAGCACTGACAAAACGGTCTGTCAGATCCTGCGGCAGTTCTTTCATCAGGGTCCTGTATACACCGGCAGACAGTCCGTCCGCCAGGGCGAAATCTTCACTGCAATCGATACCGATTTCCTTCGGATCCAGTCTGTACAGAAGATCGCGCAGCGCTTCCATCTGGTTCTGCTTCGTTCTGGCAAATGCCCGTTCATAGTATTTTTCCAGATTTCCGTCGGGCAGGCACAGAGAGTATCTGCGGCACTGACCGTCTTCCATGGCAAATACAAGCATGCTCAGACGTCTTGCCGTAGGCACCAGAGCCGGGGTCAGATGGGTATAGACCGGGTCTTCGTTGTATTCCCGGCAGGCGATCAGCCAGCAGGAAATGCCGGTCTCCTTCATCGCTGCGGGGATTACACTGTCGAGTCTTTCCTGCAGGAAGAGATCCTGCATGCGCTGCTGGTCTTTCAATGTACGCATAATTCAGTCCAGTATTTCGATCCTTTCTATCACAGGCTGGTCTTCGGGATAGATACTCCCGTTGTCGTCGTACGGCTTTGCGTCGGATGCGATCTTTTTTGCGATATCCAGACCCGAAGTAACATGGCCGAAAGCCGCATATTTGCCATCAAGGAAGGTGCTGTCCGCAACGGTAATGAAGAACTGCGAGCGGGCACTGTCCATATCCATCGATGTCCGGGCCATGGATATGACACCGTCGGTATGCGAGATATTGTTTTCTATGCCGTTTTCCGAAAATTCCCCGACGATGCGCTTATCCGATCCGCCGGAGCCGGTACCGTCCGGATCGCCGCCCTGGATCATGAATCCGTCCATGATCCGGTGGAATGTCAGTCCGTCATAGAATCCCGCTTCCGCCAGGTCCATGAAATTTCTGACCGTCACCGGTGCTTCATCGCCATCCAGTTCCAGTTCGATCGTTCCGTAGTCCTTTACCGTGATCTTTGCATGATGGATACCGATTCCTGCTTCTTTTTCCTTTGTCTGTACCGTGGAAGATGCGCTGCCGCATCCTGCCAGGATACATAATGCAATCATCCATGCCAGTAGCTTTTTCATCTGTTTTTCTCCGTTTCCAGTCCGAACTCCCCGGGCAGAAAGCGCGGGCAGACATTTTCTCTTGAAGCGATGACCGAAGCTGCCAGTCTTGTGCCGATCCGGCATGCCTCGCGTGTTGTTTTTCCATAGGATAAGCCGATTGCCGCACCGGCAAAGAACGCATCGCCGGCACCGGCCGTATCGATAACATCGACCTTTCCGGCCGGTACATAGCCGCTTTTGCCGCCGAGTTCGGCATATACGGCACCCTTCGCCCCCATCGTCACGACAAGGCAGGGAATCTGTGCCTGGATGACCTTTTCGGCGATGATCCTGCGCAGATCTTCCGGGTCCGTATCTTCATATTCTTCCGAGAACAGCAGTCCGGCTTCCTGGTCATTGCATACGATACAGCTGGTCTTCTTGATCAGATCGCGGCGGGTCATCGCAATGGACATATTGGATACGACGGCATAGATGTTCTTGCCGTGTTTTTCTGCCAGGGCGAAGATTTTCTTCAGCAGCGGCACTTCCATATCGATTTCGACAACGATACTGTCAGCTTCCGCAAAGATCTCATCGCCGTGCTCATCCAGAATATCGGAAATGGCAGACAGATCCGGACGCTTGGAAATCGATGCCACGACGTCGCCGGTATTGTTGAAGATCGCCAGCCAGGTACCCAGTCCGTCATCCGTCCGGGCGATATACTGCGTATTGACCCGGTGCCTGTTCAGGTTTTCGATGACGTCGGTGCTGATGCCGGAATGATCGACAACGCTGACAAATACGGGCCGCAGTTCGACATTGGCGATATCCTCTGCGACATTGCGGGATACGCCGCCATGTACCTGCACAACCTTTCCGACGTTTCTGCCGCCAGGAATATACTGATCTTCCGGATAGCCTTTCAGATCGACAAATACAGCTCCGATGACAACGATTGACATAGTCTTCCTCCTGTTTTACTGCTGTGTAACACGTCTCTTCCAGTACTCTCCTACCGGAACAGACGCTTCTTCTTTTGTCCAGGGTACTTCGTGCCGTTCAAAATAGCCGATCACCTTCCCGGCACTGTCGCGGACAGGTACGAAGAATTCTCTTTCGCCGGTCTTGGTGTTGTATGTTTCAAACATCTCATTTTCACCGGCATCCGCCCGGCGCAGGAATTCTTCGATCTTCGGTCTTGTACTTTCATTGTGGCAGTTGAACAGTGAATTGCCGATGATCACCCGTTCCCCGTAGCGCTCCTTTGCCGTTTTGTTGAGATAGCGGACAGTATGTGTCCGGTCGACGAATACGATCTCGTATGCATATGCATCGAGCAGAGCGGCGAGTACTTCATATGTGATTTCCATGGCTTCCTCCGTATCACTGTCTGAGATTTTTGTTCTTTTCATGACAGATGCCGGTAAACGGGCATCTGAAACATTCCGGACTGCGGGCATGGCAGAGATAGCGGCCGAAGAAGATCATCCGGTGATGGGTGCGGATCCACTGGTCCTTCGGCACCTTGCGCTTCAGCTTTCTCTCGATCGTATCGACATCATCTTTCTGATAGGCAAGACCGAGACGTTTCGATACCCTGGTGACATGCGTATCGACTGCCAGGGCCGGAATCCCGAAGCATTCGCTCTGGATGACATTGGCGCATTTTCTTCCGACGCCCGGCAGCGTCGTCAGTTCTTCGATCATCTGCGGGATTTCTCCGGAGAAGTTCTCCATGACGCCCTTTGCGAAGCCTTTGATTGATCTTGCTTTGGCATGATGCAGACCAAGAGATGCGATCTTCTCTTCAATATCCTTTACATCGGCTGCCGCCAGTGACGGCAGATCGGGATAGGCTTCAAACAGTGCCGGTGTGACCTTATTGACCGAGGCATCGGTCGTCTGGGCACTGAGAATGACTGCCACGGCCATTTCATATGCATTGGTGTGATGCAGTTCACAGGCCGCATCCGGATACAGTTCTTCCAGATGGGCAAGGATTTCCTGCGGGCTCATTCTGTCCATGGCTTTCTTCCTTCTTCAATATCCCTGGCGGTGATATTCCGGCTGTGCCAGGCATGCAGGATCCGGTCGATGTATCCGATGGATTTCTTGTCGTAGATCGATGCCTCGCGCAGCGCATAGAGGATCAGCAGCTTGTCATATTCCTTGTTCCAGTCGCTGATCTTCTGCATCTCCTGATTGGACAGCGTCCGTCCGAATTCATTCTCAAATGTCGAAAACAGAGAATTGTCCAGCAGACCTGCCTGTCTTGCGGTATCAGTCTCAAACAGTCCGCTCAGATCAAAGCGTACGGAACTGGCAGACGCGCAGATTTCCAGATAATGCTTGGCGCACAGCGTTGAAACGGTGCGGTTGGTCTCATCTTCGCTCATGCCGGTTTTCCGGTACAGGACTTCCATGGAAATGGGCTGACGGTGTTCATTGAGAAAGTCGATGACCATGACGATCATCAGTTCATTTCCGTCCAGTCCCAGCATTTCCAGATGATCCAGGATCCAGTCCCTCCGGCTGATGTATTTTTCTTCGTACCATTTCATAAATAATAACTCCGTGTTGTTAATTATAGGCTGAGAGTGCCTGTTTTTACAATGCATTGCATGTTCATTGCCTGAATGTTAGAATGTGTCAGTCATGTTCAAGAAGATATTGTTTACATTGCTGACACTGCTCATCGTCTACAGCTGTGCAGTTGTCGGATACAGAATATTCGAACCGTCTCTGGATATCGCATCGGATCCGGATACCGCCTATCTGGATATCGATTCTCTGGATCAGTATATCCTCAGTTCCCCGGAAGGCTCGACCCATTATCTGTTTTTTTACAGCAGAGTCAATAAAGACTGTGTCTATGTGCGGGATACCGTGCTGAGCGTCGTGCAGAAGGAAACCCAGCTCAATCTCAGCCGGATCATCGAGATCGCCGATATCACCAGCAAAGACCGCTCCCTGGATCTGGCCGGCCTGTATGAAGACTGGGGCATCTCCAACTACCCTGCTTTCGCATCGTATACGGTCCAGAACGGCGAGATCGTCATGAACAACATGCTTGTCTATGACGGAAAAAAGCCGCTGACCGCAGCCGATATCGAAAGCTGGCTGGAACTCAACGGCCTCTATACCATTGACTGAAACAGCGTACAGCGCTGTTTTTTTTATCAGCCGCTGCAGATGTATGAAAAAACCGGATCCATCGGTCCGGCTTTGAAATATCTATTCCTTCGGTGCGGGAGCGTACTGTTCCTGCGGCTGGTCCGCCCAGAGCGATTCAAGACGGTACTGACGGCGTGTTTCCTCGGTGAAGATATGCACGACAACTTCATGCATGTCGAGCAGCACCCAGGTGCTTTCCCTCTCTCCCTCTCTGACCCGTACCGTATACCCGGCCTTTGCGGCAGCCTGTTCGCAGAACTCGGCCAGCGACTGGGCATGGCGGACATTGCGGGCAGTGCAGATGACAAAGTAATCCATAAACGGGCTGGCATTGCGCATATCGATGACTGTGATATCCTCTGCCAGTTTTTCATCCAGTGTTGCAGTGATAATCTGCAGCAATTCAGACATGTATACCCTCCTTTTCAAATATGTATGCACGCGATTCTTCTCTGATCATGCGGGCAGCTGCGGCCAGATCCTCTTCTGCCAGTTTCATCTGACGGGAAGTATCATAGCCACGGCCCGGTTCGTTTTTATCAGAGATATAGAGAATATGATCCATCAATGTGCATCCGTCGCCAAGTGTATGATGTTCAATAGCTGAAAGAAGTTCATGGTCATACAGATGCATATTCTGCTTCAGCCAGATCACCGCCGTATAGCTGTGCCATACCTTGGGCGACAGTGTGAGCCATTCCGGCTTGTACAGGGCAATGATCTTTCTTCCTTCTTCATCATCCATGCGTTTGGTGATATCATGCAGCATCCCCATCCGGTATGCTTTTTCCGTATCCAGACCATGGACCTGTGCCAGATGGCGGGCAGTTTCCGCAACGCCTCTGGAATGGACAGCACGGGACGGCTTGCACATCGCATCGATGATCTGATCCAGATAGGCATTGCATTGGATCAAAGACGTACGGATCTGCCGGGGAGCCAGCCGGAAGTGACCTTCACGGATCTTTTCCTCATCGGTTTCTTCGATGGCAATACCCTGTACAGCATCTTCCAGAACATGGATATGCCGGTACGGACGCACTGCCTGTTTCAGCAGGCTGATCCTCTGACTGCGTGAAAGGATGCCTTCTTCTTTGACGCTGAGAAAAACATCTTTAAGTCCCGTGTTTTTCGCAATGGCACGGATGTTCCTGATTTCAGCGGCGGAAACGGGATCAAAAGCAGCCGTGAAGATATTGTTCATGGCAGCAGGATCCGCGGTTCTTCAGCACGCCGGTAGAGAACGATCTGGCGGCCGATGACCTGGACCACTTCGCTTTTTGTCAGTCTGGCCAGATCAAATGCAATCTCATCGAGATCGTCGCCGTTGTTTTTGAGCACGGAGACCTTTACCAGTTCATTCTTTTTCAGATAATTGGCGACGGTCGTCACCAGATTATCGGACAGGGAGTCTTTTCCGATCTGAAATACCGGACGCTCCGTCTGCGCAAGGGAGCGCAGATATGCTTTCTGTTTCGTTGTCAGCATTACAGCATCGCCTTTCTGAACGTTACGTTCACGCCTTTCGGCACATATACAGTTACAGACGACGCCTGGGAACTGAGGCAGGCCCAGCCCAGACCGTCGATCACGATATCCATTTTTTCATATTCCTTGCGGCAGGAGAAACTGCGCATCTCTTCATTCAGCGCAACCGGCCGGAACATTCCGCCGCGGTGCTTCTGCCATAATCCGTCCGCCGAGGCTGCCTTGGCCCGGTGGATGGGCAGACGCTGGCTGATATAGAATACGCAGCTGGCATGATCGCATCCGAAGATATCGATCCGTGCCAGTCCGCCGATGGCGAAGGACTGATCGCCGCGCAGCTGGTAGACCTGCGGCTTCAGCTGCCGGTCCGGCAGGATCTCCCGGAGATCTTTTTCATCGACCTCCATCAGGATCGTCCCTTCATTCTCGATGCCCGGTGTATCGATATATACCTGTCCGTCAATCGTCATTTCATTGAATTCCAGGGTCGTTCCGGGATAGCGGGATGAAGTCAGGATCTGCTGATTCATCATCTTGTTGAGCAGTGTCGACTTGCCGGAATTGGCCCGGCCCATGACGACCGCCGGTCTGCCCTTGGCAAGAGATGCTACTGCATCTTTGACTTCCTGGGCTCCCTGGGGATCGACCTTGTCCGTCAGGATCAGGCCGCGTACGCTGATGCCCTGTTCCTTCAGCCGGGCAAAAACGAATCTTGCGATCTTCTCATGCGAGAGCGTATCCGGCAGGATATCGCGCTTGGCACAGACCAGCAGAATATCCTTTCCGGTGAATTTCCGGTTGAGACCGGGTATCATGCCTGCTTCAAAGTCAAACAGATCGACTACCCAGACGATCAGCGCATCCATTGCGGCGATCCGGTCAATGACCATATCCGGGTCAATGCCTTTTTTCATTGAAACGGTCAGATCGTCATAATGCATGATCCTGTAGCATCTCTGGCAGTATTCACTGTTTTCTTTCGGTGTATAGCCGGGCAGAGCCGGATCCGTGCTCTGCAGGTGAATACCGCAGCCTTTGCATATATGCATACGCCGCTCCTTTCATTCGAACAGACTCTGCTGTTCCACATCCTCATGAACAGTATCATCCGCCCCTTCCGGTATGTCAATGATCCGGCATTCCTCGATTCCCCTGAGAATCTGCCAGCCATTGCGCAGCACCAGCGGCGCAGAGAATCCGGTTTCCCGCGGCTTGATCGGGACATCGGAAGCCTTGAGTTCCTGGGCCTCCGGATCATAGAAGGTCATGACCTGGCCGGAGGATACCGGCTGTACCCAGGCCAGCACGGCCGGATTGGATTTGACTTTCTTGCATATGAGCGTGCCCTTGACCGGTCGGGTACCGGAGGCGATCTCATCGAATTTCACCCGTTTCATCGTACCCTGGGCCGTTATAAGCAATACGGCCGAAGCATCCCCGTCCGCAACACAGCCGCAGGCGGTTCTGTCTCCCTTGCCGAGATTGATCGCCTTGACACCTTTGGAACGGGTGCCGGTGACCGGGATCTCTTCAATGCCGTAGCGGCAGGCAAAGCCTTCCGCACTGACCATGACTGCCTGCTGGCCGGCATAGCATACCGATGCGCTGAGCAGTTCGTGGCCGGAAGGAATCGTCATTGCCGGCATGACCTTGTTATTGCGCTCGACTTTGAACGCCGATACCGGTGTCCGCTTGATCTGTCCGTTCGAGGACACCGTCACGATCCAGGCATAGGTATCAAAGGATTTGATCAGCACCGCATTGCGGATCTTGTCATCTCCTTCGATGCGCACGGTCTTGTTCAGATGCATGCCGATATCCTTCCACTTGGCTTCTTCGATCTGCCATACCGGCAGAGAGGCATAGTTGCCCTTGGAAGTAAACAGCAGCAGCGTATCCAGCGTATCGCATTCGATCGTTCCGATCAGTGTATCGCCGTCTTTCAGACCGGTCATCTGGCCGGCGGAAGCGTTATAGGAACGCAGCGATACGCGCTTGACATAGCCGTCTCTTGTCACCGTCGCAACGACCCGTTCATTGGCGACCATCTGTGCCTTGTTGATGACGATCTCCTCGACTTCCCCTTCGATGCGGGTGCGTCGTTCATCGCCGTATTCTTTCCGGACGTCGCGCAGTTCTCTGATGATGACCGAACGCAGAACGTTGCTGTTTTCAAGGATCGCTCTGGTCTCTTCGATCTTGTTCACCAGTTCCGCGAATTCCTGGCGCAGGATCGTGATATCGGTATTGGACAGACGGTACAGACGCAGCGAAACGATTGCTTCGGCCTGGGGCTCGTCGAATCCGTATTCCTTCATCAGGTTCTTTTTCGCATCCGCCTTGTCTTTTGAAGCGCGGATGATGCGGATCACTTCATCGAGAATGGATACCGCCTTCATCAGACCTTCGATGATATGGATGCGCGCTTCCATGCGGTCAAGTTCGTATCTGCTGCGGCGCAGAACGACTTCCTTGCGGAAATCGATGAACGCATCGAGCAGTCCGAGCAGTCCGACCTGGACCGGACGCTTATCGATGATCGCGACATTGTTATAGCTGTAATAGACCTGCAGATCGGTATTCTTGTAAAAGTAATTCAGGATCAGATTCGCATCTGCTTCCTTGCGGACATCGACGACGATGCGCATGCCGTTCCGATCGCTTTCATCGCGGACATCCAGAATACCGTCGATATCCCGGGACAGGCGGATCTCATCCATCTTCCGGACCAGCTGTCCTTTGACGACTTCGTACGGGATTTCGGTGATGATGATCTGCTGCATCGTCTTCTGTTCAATGATCTCGCATTTTCCCCGGACGACGATCCGGCCCCGGCCTGTCTCAAAGGCATCGCGGATTCCCTTTTCACCCTGGACGATGCCGCCGGTCGGAAAGTCCGGACCGGGCATGATATCCATGATATCGGTCAGGCTGCAGTCGGGATTCTGCAGACGGTAGACCGTCGCATCGATGACTTCATTGATATTGTGCGGCGGCATATTCGTTGCATAGCCGGCCGCAATGCCGGTGGCACCGTTGACGAGCATGACCGGAAAAGGAACCGGCAGAACCGTCGGTTCGGTTTCGGTATCGTCAAAGTTCGGAGCCATTTCAACCGTATTCTTATCCAGATCCGTTTCCATGATCTGGGTGACTTTGGCAAGACGCACCTCGGTGTAACGGCTGGCAGCGGCCGGGTCATCGTCGATCGAACCGTTGTTGCCGTGCATGTCGATCAGCGGCAGACGCACCTTCCAGTCCTGCGACATGCGGACCATTGCGTCATAGATGCTCGAATCACCGTGGGGATGGTAATTGCCCATGACCAGACCGACCGTCTTGGCCGATTTCCGGTAGGGATGATCCCAGGTATTGCCGTCGTGGTACATGCCGTAGAGAATGCGTCTCTGCACCGGCTTGAGTCCGTCTCTGGCATCCGGCAGCGCCCGTTCCTGAATGATGTACTTGGCATACCGGCCGAAACCGGCTCCCATGATATCTTCGAGCAGCTCCGGTACATATTTCGTATTGTCTTCAATCTGTTTTTTCTTTGCCATTACTGCTCCACCTTAAAGCTGTCTTCCAGGGTAAAGGAAATATTGTTTTCGATCCATTCCCGGCGCCGTTCCGCTTTGTCTCCCATCAGGATGGATACTCTCTTTTCTGCCGTATATCTGTCTTCCAGTCCGACCCGGATCAGGGTTCTGCTGGCGGGATCCATGGTCGTCTCCCAGAGCTGTGTTGCATCCATTTCGCCAAGACCCTTGTATCTCTGGATCTCGATCTTGCCCATTTTCTGGCGCAGCTGGGCCAGTTCTTCGTCGCTGTAGCAGTATTCCGTGGTCTTGCCCTTGCTTACCTTGTACAGCGGCGGCATGGCGATATAGACCATGCCCTGTTCCAGAAGCGGACGCATGTAGCGGTAGAAGAAGGTCAGCAGCAGGATCTGGATATGGCTGCCGTCGTCATCGGCGTCGGTCATGATAATGACCTTGCCGTAGTTGGATTCGCGGTAGTCGAAGTCCGGTCCGACACCGGCTCCGAGGGTATAGATCAGGGTATTGAGCTCTTCGTTTTTCTCAATATCGGACATTGTGCATTTTTCGGTATTCAGCACTTTTCCCCGCAGCGGCAGGATCGCCTGATAATGGGAATCCCTGCCCTGCTTGGCCGAGCCGCCGGCGGAGTCTCCCTCGACCAGGAACAGTTCCTTGATCGAAGAATCCTTTGTCTGGGCCGGAGCGAGCTTGCCGGAGAGTACTTTTTCTCCCTTGCCGACCCGTTTGCCCTTGCGCGCTTCTTCTCTTGCCTTGCGGGCTGCTTCTCTGGCCATGGATGCTTTCTGCATTTTGCGGACCAGATTGTCGGACTGGGTGCGGTTTTCCTCCAGCCAGTAGGACAGCTGTTCCGCCACGACCGATTCCACGGCATTCTTTGCCTGGGGCGTTCCCAGTTTTCCTTTTGTCTGTCCTTCAAACTGCAGCAGTTCCTCGGGAATGGATACGGAGAGAATCGTCGTCAGTCCTTCCCGGACATCCGATCCCTCCAGGTTTTTATCTTTTTCCTTCAGCAGTCCGTATTTGCGGGCATAGTCATTGACCGCCTTGGTAAAGGCGCTCTTGAAGCCGACTTCATGGGTGCCGCCGTCCGAGGTGCGGACGAGGTTGACGAAGCTGTATGTAAAGTCCTGATAGTCATCGGTATACTGGAATGCCGCATCGACATGGATGCCGAGGGCATCGCCGGTGAACTTCATCGGACTCATCAGCGGATTGCGGTCTTCATTGAGATACTCGAGGAATGCCGTCAGACCGTCGGTATACAGGAATGTCTGACTCTGCGGCTTTTTGCCGCGGTTATCGGTAACGATGATCGAGATGCCGCTGAGCAGGAACGCTTCTTCCCTGGCTCTTTCGCAGACGACATCATATTTGAACTCGGTCGTGCTGAAGATCTTCGGATCCGGCTTGAAACGGACCGTGGAACCGGTCCTGTTCGTCTTTCCGAGTCTTTCCATCTTCGAAATCTTCTTGCCGCCGTTATGAAATTCCATCGCGCACAGTTCGCCGCCATGGGCAGTCTCCACCCGCAGCCATTCGCTCAGGGCATTGACGACGGATGCACCGACGCCATGCAGACCGCCGGCTGTCTTGTATCCGCCTTCGGAGGTGAATTTGCCGCCGGCATGGAGAACGGTGAAGATGACCTGCAGCGTATTGACGCCGCTGGCATGCATGCCTGTAGGCATGCCTCTGCCTTCATCGCTGACCGTGACCGATCCGTCATTCTCCAGCGTGACCGATATCTTCTTGCCGAAGCCGTTGAGCGCTTCATCGACCGCATTATCTACAATTTCCCAGATCAGATGATGGAGGCCGTGGCTGTCGGTCGAACCGATATACATGCCGGGCCGCTTGCGGACTGCTTCCAGTCCCTCCAGGATCTGAATACTGCTTTCATCATAATTCTTTGCCATTGCTGTCTCCTGAATAACTGTAATATTATAACAAAAACAAGCGCCATGTGCGGGTGAATCCGTGCCTTCGGCAAAACGATTTCTTTTCCGGTATGTTCGGGCTATAATGGTTAGGCACAAAGGAGATTTAACAACATGAAACTTATACTCGTCATGCTGATCAGCTATCTCTTCGGGTCCGTTCCCTGGGCACTGGTGATCGGCAAGGTTTTTTATCATAAAGATATCCGGAAAGAAGGCAGCGGCAACCTCGGCGCATCCAATGCCGGCCGGGTCCTGGGCAAGCCTGCAGCCATTGCCGTCACCCTGCTGGACGGTCTGAAAGGACTGCTTTCCATGCTCGTTGCGTCCCTGATTGCAAAAGATACGGTACTGTTTGCCGGTCTGGCCTGCTGCATCGGCCACTGCTTCCCGGTATTTGCCGGCTTCAAAGGCGGCAAGGCTGTCGCGACAAGCTTCGGCTTCCTGCTGGGCATCGTACTGCTGCTGGACGGCAGCTGGTTCTGGCAGTTTCTTCTGCCCATCCTGTGCTTCTTCGCCATCCTCTATCTGACAAAGATCGTCAGTATCTCTTCCATCAGCGCACTGCTGATCGTAACCATTGTCAGTTTCGTACAGGCGCTGCAGGGCAAAATGTCCGTTTCCGTGCCCCTGGCAATGGCAGTGCTCTGGATCTTCGTCACCTACCGGCATAAAGACAATCTGGTCCGCATCAAAAACGGAACAGAAAACAGAATCAAATGGATGGGCTGAACATGGCAAGAATCGAAACATTTACCCTTCCCTGCCCGCCTCTTTCACAGAGTCCCCGGCGCATCTGGGTCTGTCTGCCGGACAGCTATGACAGAACAAAAAAGAAATATGACGTCCTGTACATGTTTGACGGTCATAACCTGTTCTCCGATGAAACCGCGACCTACGGCAAATGCTGGGGTCTGAAAGACTATCTTGAAAAAACGCACCTGGATCTGGTCATCATCGGCCAGGACTGCAACCACGAAGGTTCCAAGCGGATGGATGAGTACTGTCCGCTCGAACCGGAAGCGCTCTATGGCCATGCCCCGATCATTCCCGAAGGTGAAATCACCGGACAGTGGTTTGTCAATGTGCTGAAGAAGGAATGCGAAAAGCGCTACCGCATCTATCATGACAGAAAGCATGTCGGCATTGCCGGCTCTTCCATGGGCGGTCTGATGGCAGAATACTTCATCACCCGCTTCAATAAGGTCTATTCGAAAGCCGCCTGTGTATCCCCTGCCCATTACTTCTGCTATGAACAGCTGAAGAAAATGATCGGGGAAACGGATTTCAAGGAGACAAGCATCTATCTGGATCTCGGTTCGGAAGAAAGAGATTCAAAAACAGCCCTCGCCCACGGCATCAGTACCCTGCTGGAACTGAATCACCTGTATGAGCGCAAAGGCTGCCATACCTATCCGTATCTGGTCATGAACGGAACCCATTCCGAAGCATCCTGGGAAACGATCGTCCCGGTCTTCCTGGAATTCCTGTGGCCTGAACTGTACTGAACCGGTTTCCGGTTCTTTTTCTTTTACAGAAGCCCGTAATGGCGCAGCGCCATGCGGATGCCGTCATGATCTGCATCTTCCGTCACAAAGTCCGCGATGCTTTTGAGCGCATCCCCGGCATTGCCCATGGCACAGGCATATCCCGTATGCTTCAGCATTTCATAGTCATTGCCGCCGTCGCCCAATGACAGTGCCTCCCGCAGCGGAATGTCATAATATCCGAGAAAGCGGTCGATGCCTTTGACCTTGGTACCGCCCAGCGGCGAAAGATCGCAGAATGTCGGATACCATCTGGCGGCAGTGCAGTGCGTCAGTTTCTGAAGCACCTGCTTTTCTTCTGCTTCATCGATGAATGCCATGACCTGATAGACTTTCTTAGATGCCATGTGCGATGTATCTCCGGCCGGATGGGCATCATTGCCGGTGATCGCATGCACCTCATCGACCCTCTCATCCCGGAAGTTGAATACCTTGGTATCGCGCAGAACATAGCCGCAGGGAAACGGATGTTCCTGCAGGATTTCATCCAGCTTTGCTATATCCCGGGGATCGATCGTGTTCTCATAGATCACTGTGCCGTCCGCGTCATAGCAGAACTGTCCGTTCAGGGTGATATAGCCGTCAAAGGGAAAATCCGCCAGCACTTTCAGTCCGTCTTTTCCTCTGCCGGTCGCAATAAAAAGGCGGATGCCTTTTTCTTTCAGTGCATGCAGTGCTTCAAAGACTCCGTCCGGAATGGTCCTTGTCTGCAGAGACATCAATGTACCGTCAATATCGAAGAATACTGCCCGGATCATTCGGCTGCCTCTGTCTGTCCGTTCTGCATCTGCATCGTGATGCTTTCCACCATATCATCCTGCATCTCGAAGTCAATGCTGTAGGTACCGCTGTCCGTATCGGCAGAGACAGTATAATAGGAAGCGCCGTTCTTTCCGGTCTTGACCCATTCGACATCCGAGCGGGCAAATACATCTTCCAGATAATAGGAACCTTCACCGATGCCGACATAGCCCGGCAGATTGAAATCGACACCCCAGCCGCTGATATACAGACCGACGGCGGTCGCTTCTTCCACCGGCACCGTTTCGCCGTCCGGTGAAACAACCGTCAGTTCCACATTCTGATCGCCCCAGGGAGAGACCATGCGGATGACAGCCGGCTCGCTGCCGACTTCTCCGACGCTGCCGGAAAAGCCGGATGTACGGATCTCCCAGCCATTATTAAGCAGATCGGATACCTGGAACGGAAATGCATAATACTGCTGATCCATGACGAATTCCGGATTGGCTATGTTCTCGGAAAGATATGCATAACCGTCCTGTTCTTCAATGTCATATGCATACGGTTCTTCATAGTATTCGGGTTCGGAATAGGACATGCGGCTGATGGCCGTTCCCGCGACGATTGCGACGGAAGCTGCCACAGCGACGATTCCCAGTCCGATCACTGCGGTTTTCCGCCTGTCGCCGGACCGGTTCTTCTTCGGCATATGCTTTTCAAAAAGTTCATAGCGGCGGAGATCCTCCTCCACCTGATCCGATACCCGGATCCCGTCCTGGCTTTCTTTGTTTTCCTGTTCATTCAGGTATTCCTGAAACAGATCGCTGCCGTATTCGTTCTGTTTTTTATTCTGAAAATCGTACTGACTCATAATAATTCCCCAAAATATAGTTTACTGTTTTCCTCTTCCTTTTTGCAGTTGTTTTTATTAATTGTTTATTATTTTTTCCTTCATAACAGGTAATTATGATATCATAAGAAGAAATGAGGGAGTAACAGGCGCCATGGTGCGCAGAAAAGTCGTCATCACGGTGAAAATCCCGGCTTTCTTTAAATTGTGAGACTCATACGCAACAATTCTTTCTGCTGTGTATGGATGAAAATGAATGATTCAGCCGCACAGCAGACCTGTGCTTTTTTATTAAAAAAAGGAGATCATATGTCTTTGCTATCACTTGACTGGGGAAGTATTCTTGGCGGTTTCGGTCTGTTCATGTTCGGTATCAAGTTCATGGGCGACGGTCTGAAAGCCGCGGCCGGAGACAAACTGAAAGACTACATCAACAAATACACATCCAACCGCTTATCGGCGCTTGGCATCGGTATTCTGATCACGATCATCATGCAGTCAAGCTCGGCGACTTCCGCAATCACGATCGGTCTTGTCAGAGCCGGTCTGATGACGCTGGAACAGGCAGCCGGCATCATCCTCGGTGCGACGATCGGTACAACGGTCACTTCCTTCCTCATTTCTGTGCAGATCGATAAATATGCAATGTTTATCATATTCGCAGGATGTTTCCTGATCTGCTTCCGGAAAAAACTCAAAACGATCCAGACCGGACAGGTCCTGCTCGGATTCGGACTGATCTTCTTCGGCATGTCCGCTATGGGCGATGCGCTGGCAGCGCTGAAAGAAATGCCGGAGTTTGAATCCATCGCTCTGATGATGTCAAAGAATCCCTTCCTGGCCCTGGCCGCAGGTATTCTTCTGACAGCGGCGGTGCAGTCCTCCGCTGCGACGATCGGTGTCGTACAGAAACTGTACATGGCCGGTGCCCTGTCATTCTCGGCTTCCCTGCCGTTTATGTTCGGTGCCAATATCGGTACGACGATGACCGGTATTCTTGCGGCAGTCGGCGGAACGCTGGCCGGCAAGCGCACAGCGGCCCTGCATACAACGCTGAATGTCATCTCGACCTGCTTCGGTATGATCCTGCTTGTGCCGTTCGCCAATCTGATCCAGGCCATCGCCGGAAATACCAACCCGATGATGCAGATTGCGATTGCAAACATCATCTTCAAGACAGTCACGACGCTGATGTTTGTTCCGTTCACAACGCAGCTGGTTGCCTTTGTCAAAAAGATCATCCCGGGCGAAGAACCCGATCAGCTTGAAATCAACATCGATGAGATGGACGAGGAAATCACCAACATTCTGCCGTCGGCCGGTGTCTATACAGCCCAGCAGGCAATCCTGCAGATGGTCGATGTCGTCCGTCACAATACGGTTGAAACACTTGCATTCCTGCAGGACGGAAATTCCGAACTGCTTGAACAGCTGAACAAGAACGAAGCACTCGTCAACCGCTTCGACCAGAAGATCACGAATTATCTGATCCGCCTTTCCACAAAACCGAATCTGACTGCTTCAGATACGGAAAATGTCCGGCTGTCGCTGGACGGTGTCAAGAACTACGAACGCATCGGCGATCTGACCATGAACCTGTCCGAGTTCTTCGATATCATCCGTCAGGACGGACACAGCATCTCTGAACCGGCCGGTGAAGAAATCAAGACGATGTTCGCACAGTTCCTGGATATGTTCGATCTCTGCACGGAAGTATTCATGACAAGAGATCCGGGTGATTACAAGCGCCTGCAGGATATGGAACGCAATCTCGATGAACTTGAGATGCGCTACAGAGGCCACCACTTCCGCCGTATGGCACATAACGAAATCGCTTCGCCGGCAGAGGAATCCTTCTTCTGCGATATTATCGGTACACTGGAACGTATGGGCGACCACGCCTGCAACGTAGCCAAGGGTGCGGTCACCGGCATGACATCGGATATCTCCGATGATGAAATCGTTGCCCAGTCAGCCTGAAGAAACCTTTGAGAAGAGCTCCGGCTCTTCTTTTTTTTATGCTGTGCGGGCAAAGAAAAAGCCGTGCATTGCACAGCTGATTCAGGTTATTTCTGCATCTGTTTCATGACCTGACGGATCTGTGCCTCGCTCGGCTTGCGGCCCATCTGCATGAACATTGCCCGGATCATCTTCTCATTGATCGGAGGATTCTCACGGAGCTGTTTTTCGAAATAATGCTTTGTGATAAAGAACGTTGCGATCGCTGCTACGACACCGCCTGCGATGAACCACAGCAGTGATGACCAGAATTCACTCATTTCAAACACCCCTTACTAAACTGCGTTAATTCTACCTTTTTTTATAACTATACGCAATATGCGTTTTCTTTCTCTTTTGCCGAAGGGGTGATATGTTCCCTCTTATGTAGAGGTGGGTATCCTTGGTCAATCGTCAGGATTCCCGGCCGTACCGGGCATTCAACACGGATATCTCCAGTCAGGATTCCCGTATATCAAAATGTAGGAAAAATACTTGGTCCTCCGGCAATCAAATTATAGCAGAGCACTGATGCAAATACAGTCTTGACAGACAGATAATCCGCGTTCATTGAAAAACCGGATCATACAGATCCGGCTGAATGTCACTTGATCGAGATGCCGAGGATATCAAGCTGGGCCTGATCGACGACATTGGGCGATTCGCTCATCAGATCGAGCGAGCTGTTTGTGGTCGGGAATGCGACGACATCGCGGATATTGTCCGTACCGGCCAGCACCATGGTCAGTCTTTCCAGACCGATGCCGACACCGCCGTGCGGAGGTGTGCCGTAGCGGAATGCATCGAGGAAGAATCCGAATCTCTCCCTTGCCTTTTCCATGGTCAGACCGATTGCCTCGAATACCTTTTCCTGCAGTTCCTGATCGTGGATACGGATCGATCCGCTCAGCAGTTCATAGCCGTTGAGAACGAGGTCATAGGCTCTTGAGGATACATGTTCCGGATCGCTGAAGAGTTTGTCGACATCTTCTTCCTTCGGCGCGGTAAACGGATGATGGGCAGCGACCCATCTGTTCTCTTCCTCGCTGTATTCGAACATCGGGAAGTCGGTGACCCACAGGAACTTATAGACGCTCTCATCGATCAGATTGAGTTCATGGCCCAGTCTGACCCGCAGAGCACCCAGAGCGCTCTGTACGATGCGCGGTGTATCGGCAATGACCAGTACCAGGTCATTGTCCTGCAGCTGCAGTTTATCGCATACAGCGGCCTTCTCGGCGTCGCTGAGCGGCTTGGCAATCGAACCGGTCAGTGTACCGTTTTCCATCTTCAGATAAGCCAGCGCCTTTGCTTTGAAGCCGTGCTTTACGAAATCCTGCAGTTTGTCCAGACCCTTGCGGCTGTACTGATCAGCCGCATTGCTGAACTTCACGCAGCCGATGATGCCTTTGGCATCAAGAACGCTGCGGAATACCTGGAATTCCGTATCCGCAAACAGCCCGGACAGATCAATGATCTCATTGCCGAAGCGGAGATCCGGCTTGTCGGTTCCGTATCTGCGCATGCATTCTTCCCAGGGCATTCTGACGAAATGATCTTCCAGATCATAGCCGACAGTACCCTTGAAGATCGCTTTCATCAGATCTTCGACGACGCCGAATACGGTATTCTCATCGCCGAAGCTCATTTCGATATCGATCTGGGTGAATTCCGGTTGACGGTCCGCTCTGAGGTCTTCATCGCGGAAGCATCTGGCAATCTGGAAATACTTCTCCATGCCGGCGATCATCAGCAGCTGCTTGTAAATCTGCGGCGACTGCGGCAACGCCCAGAACTTGCCGTTGTAGATCCGGGAAGGAACCAGATAGTCGCGGGCACCTTCCGGTGTCGATCTGGCCAGGATCGGTGTTTCGATTTCGATGAATCCCTTCTCATCCAGAACCTGACGGGCGATCATGCAGATCTTATGGCGCAGGATCATGTTCTTCTGCAGCACCGGTCTGCGCAGATCCAGATATCTGTATTTCAGTCTGGTATCTTCGCCGGTATCGCTGTCATCGGCGATGACGATGGGTGCAGTTTCCGCCCGGTTGACGATCGTTACTTTCTGCGCGAGGATCTCGATCTCGCCGGTCGCCATGTTCGGGTTGGGATTGGAGCGCATCTGCACGGTACCCGTGACCTGCAGGATATACTCATTGCGCACTTCCTGTACCTGAGAGGCCATCGTTTCGTCAAAGGTGATCTGTACGATGCCGCTGCGGTCGCGCAGATCGATAAATACGAGCGATCCGAGATTTCTTCTCTTATTCACCCAGCCGACGACGGTGACCGTCTGGCCGGCATTTTCTTTTCTCAGTGTTCCGTTTTCATGTGTCCGTTCCATGTTATTCTTCCTCCCATGTTTTCAGCGTACCGATCAGATCATCCATACTGACCGTTACCTGGCTGCGGTCGCTGGTCCGCTTGACATTGACCGTATTCTGTTTCACTTCATCCTCGCCGAGGATAATGATATATTCCGCTCCGTTCCGGTCGGCGCTCTTGAACTGCGCCTTCAGCGAACGCGGTACGAGGTTTGCCTCGGCCGCAATGCCTGCCTTCCGCAGTGCCTGCACCGTCCGCAGGACCTCGGTCTGCACATCGCCCAGACCGATGACATATGCCCTTGTCGAACCGTCGCTGCCGAAGTCGTGGCCTTCTTCCTTTGCCAGATTGATCAGCCGTTCCATACCGATGGCAAAGCCGATGCCTGACATCTGCGGTCCCCCGTAATACTCGACGAAATGATCATATCTGCCACCGGCGAAGATCGTTGCCTGGGCACCGCTGTCGGGTCTTGTCGAGACGACTTCGAATACCGTATGCGTATAGTAATCCAGACCTCTGACAAGACGCTCGTCGATCTCATATGGGATCTCCAGGGCATCGAGCGCCTTCAGCACTCTGTCGAAATAGGCTCTGGATTCCTCATTGAGGTATTCGGAAAGACGCGGTGCGCCTTTCATGAATTCCTTGTCATGGTCGATCTTGCAGTCCAGGATCCGCAGCGGATTCTGTTCATAGCGGCGCTTGCAGTCGCCGCAGAGTTCATCAAGGTACGGTGCGAAATACTCTTTCAGCGCAGCCCGGTAGGCAGCTCTGCTTTCATCATCGCCGAGCGTATTGATCAGAACCCTGACACTGGAAATATCCATGGCTTTGACAATGTCATAGCCCAGGGCAATCGTCTCGGCATCGATCTCCGGTGTCTTGGCACCGATATTCTCAACACCGAACTGCGTGAACTGACGCTGTCTGCCCTTCTGCGGTCTTTCATGACGGAACATGGCGCCGAGGTAATAGAATCTGCCCGGCATCTCCATCGAACCGTACAGCTTATGCTGGTCAAACGCACGGATGACGCCGGCCGTTCCCTCCGGACGCAGCGTATAGGAATCGCTGCCCATCGCAAACGTATACATCTCCTTGTTGACCATGTCTGAGCTGTCATTTTCCCGCTTGAATACTTTTGTATCTTCAAAATACGGTGTACGGATCTCCCGGTAGCGGTAGAGAGCCGTGATTCTGCGGATCACATCCTCCGCATTATGCCACATCGGCATATCTTCCGGCAGAATGTCATAGGTTCCTCTTGGTGTCTGATAACTCATTTGTGCCTCCTTCTGTAAATAAAAAGCGCCCTGTCCAAGGACGCCATAAGCGCGGTACCACCTTAGTTCCCCTGCGGGCACTTGTTCCTTAACGCGGAATACGTACGTTCCTACTCAGTTCAGAACATCTTCTCCGGAGTGTCTGTCTTTCCTGCTTCCCGCCAATGCTTTCACCAGTCCATTGTCGCTGTAGAGGTACTGAAGGAAGATCTCTCCATCTCTGAATTGTTTATACGCATTGGATTATACCCGTAAAGTCCCATAATGACAAGCAGTTAATGCCTTCACCGCCATAAGAAAACTGCAGCACTTCTGCCGCAGTTCTTATTCCGTCAGTAGCTGTGGCTGCCCGAGATCCATTTATGATATTCATCCTCGGTCGCCAGAACGGAATGCGTATCCGTCAGCTTATGCAGAACGCCTTTGGAATAGTCGACGCCTTCCTTTTCCTTGTCATAGGTGATCGGTGTGCGGAGCTTTTCAACGATCGGATTCGGATGGGGAATCGCCGAAAGCAGAGAACGGGTATACGGATGCACCGGATTCGTGAAGATTTCATCCGTAGTGCCGGTCTCCACGATGTATCCCAGATGCATGACGCCGATCCGGTCGGAGATGTATTTGACCATGGAAAGATCATGGGCGATGAACAGATAGGTAATGCCCATTTCATCCTGCAGGTCGCGCATCAGGTTGACGACCTGGGCCTGGATCGATACATCCAGCGCAGAGATCGCTTCATCCGCAATGACCAGTTTCGGATGCATGATCAGAGCCCTGGCAATGCCGATCCTCTGTCTCTGGCCGCCCGAGAACTGCTGCGGATAGCGCGTCGCGTGTTCTTTGGAAAGTCCGACCTTGTCAAGAATGGCATAGACTTTTTCATTGCGTTCCTCTCTGGAGGAATAGAGATGATGGATATCCAGTCCCTGGGCAATGATCTCCCCTACTTTTTTCCGCGGATTCAGACATGCCATCGGATCCTGGAAGATCATCTGCATATTCTGGCGCAGAAACTTCTCGTTATCCGCCGACAGCTTTCCGCTGATATCGTGTCCGTCAAAGATGATTTTCCCTGCCGTAGGCTGATAGAGCCGGATCAGAGAACGTCCCGTCGTAGACTTTCCGGAACCGGATTCACCGACCAGACCGTATGTTTCGCCCTCCCAGATATCAAAGCTGATGCCGTCGACCGCCTTGGTCGTATAGTTCCGGGAGATGCGGAAATGCTGCTTCAGTCCTTCCACATGAAGGAGCGGCTCTGCGCTGTAATTGATTTCTGTCATGCCTCTGCCTCCTTCTGTGCTTTGAGTGCTCTTTCCGATTCGAGTTTCATGCTTGCAAGGCGCTCTTTGAGCTGCTCGGGAAGTTCGACTTTCGGTGCTCTTGGATCGCAGAGCCAGGATGCCACACGGTGCTGTCCGCCGACATTGAACATCGGCGGTTCTGCCTTATAATCGATGGCCAGCGCATACGGGTTGCGCGGCGCAAAGGCATCGCCGACGATTTCTTCCAGCAGATCCGGCGGCGTTCCCGGAATCGCAAACAGACGCTTGGAATCCGTATCCGTATCCGGCATGGATGCCAGCAGGCCCCATGTATAGGGATGGCGGGGATCATAGAATACTTCGTTGATGTTTCCTTTTTCAATGATACGGCCGGCATACATCACATCCACATAATCCGCGACCTTGGCCACAACACCGAGATCGTGCGTAATGTAGATAACCGAAATATCATGTTCCTTCTGCAGCTTCTTGATGACTTCCAGGATCCTTGCCTGGATCGTCACATCCAGTGCCGTTGTCGGCTCATCGCAGATCAGGATATCCGGATTGCAGGCAAGGGCAATCGCGATGACGACGCGCTGACGCATACCGCCGGAAAGCTGATGGGGATACTGCCTGAAGCGCTTTTCGGGATTCTCGATGCCGACTTCCTCCAGCAGATGCAGAGCCCGTTTCTTCGCTTCCTCATGGCTGATCTTCTCATGCAGAAGCATACCCTCGGTGATCTGCTTGCCGATCGTCATGGTCGGATCCAGCGATGTCATCGGATCCTGGAAAACCATGGCGATGTGCTTGCCGTTGAAACGGTAGCGGATCTCTTTCTGGGAAAGCTTTGTCATATCGACAGTTTCCCGTTCGCCCTTTTCATTGGTGAAGGTATAGTCGATCCTGCCGCTTTCGATCTGACCGTTGCCGGCCAGAATACCCATGATCGTCTTGACGGTAACCGATTTGCCGGAACCGGATTCACCGACGATGGCAATCGTTTCGCCTCTGAACAGATCCATACGGACGCCGCGGATCGCATTGACTTTGCCGTTGGCGGTCTGGAAGGAAATATTGAGGTCCCGGATGGACAGGACTCTATCGTTCTTATCTCTCTTTTCGCTCATGATTTCCTCCTAGTGTTTCTGGTTCGGATCAAACGCATCGCGCAGGCCGTCCGCAAACAGATTGAAACTGAGCATCAGCAGCGCCAGTACAGCGATTGCGCTCATGATCATATACGGATGCACGGTCAGAGACTTGTATCCGTCGGAAATCAGCGTACCCAGCGAAGCCGCAGGTGCCGGAATACCCAAGCCCATGAATGAAAGATAGGCTTCGGTGAAGATCGCGCTTGGAACCGAGAACATTGCCATCGTGATCAGCTGGCCGAAGATATTCGGCAGGATCTCTTTGAATATGATTGCGAAATGGCGGGCACCGAGTGTTCTGGAAGCCAGAATATATTCGGATTCCTTGAGTTTCAGCACTTCCGCACGGGAAATACGCGACATACCGATCCATCCGGTGATCATCAGGGCGAAAATAATCGAAGTCATGCCCGGAGGCAGGACCAGCCCGAGCAGAGTAACGAGAACCAGTGTCGGAATACCGTTCAGGATCTCGACAAATCTCTGCATGACCATATCTACTTTACCGCCGAAATAGCCGGAAATCAGACCATAGGACATACCGATGATAATATCGATAATGACTGCCACAAACGCAATGAACAGGGAAATACGGGTGCCTTCCCATACACGGGTAAACAGGTCGCGGCCCAGTGTATCGGTACCGAACCAGTAATACACGTCGTTAAAACCTTTTTCCGCGTAAACATTCACACCGTTTTCATAACCGTTGAATAAGCCGATCTTTTCAAGACCCGGAATTCTCGGCGGCAGCCCCTGCTGCAGAAGACTCTGTCCGTAATAGGTATAGCCGGAGATCATCGGTCCGATGATCGCCATCAGAATGATCACCGCAATGATGACCATGCCGATTACGGCACCTTTGTTTTTGGAGAAATTCGTCCAGACGTCTTTGAGGAAAGAAGTCTGCTTATATACTTTGTCCTTCAGACGGACATTTTCCTGTACGAAGACAAAGTCCGCGTCATCATAATCGTTTTCAATGATCGGGACATGCTTTTCATAGTATTCACTCATTTTCAGCTGCCCTCCTTCGCGACACGGATACGAGGATCGATGATGCCGTAGAGAATATCGATGATCAGCATCATGACAATATACATTGCCGAATAGACGAACGCGCACGCGATCGTAACGTTATAGTCATTGGACTGGATCGCTGTTACCATCATCGTACCGATGCCCGGAACGCCGAACACCTTTTCAACAACCATGGAACCGGTCAGCAGATTGACCAGGATCGGGCCCATGATCGTAATGATCGGGATCAGGGTATTGCGCAGCGCGTGGTGCAGAATCAGATTTCTCTGCTTTACACCTTTTGCCTGGACGAGCATGACATAGTCCGAACCCAGTACATCGATCAGTTCTGAACGGGTAAAACGGGAAACGTTTGCCATCGGGCTCATTGCCAGTGCGATCATCGGTCCGATAAAGCTCTTCGCGACGTTTTTCGAACTGTACAGGATCGGTATCCATCCGAACTTGAATCCCGCGAAATACGCGAGCATCAGCGCGAATACGTACGCCGGTACGGAAACGCCGAGGATCGAGACCACGGAACACAGCGTGTCGATCCATGAGTTATGCTTCAGCGCTGCCGCAATGCCGAGCCCGAGTCCGGCTACGGTTCCCAGCAGCATACCGAGCGCGCCGACTCTGATTGAAACACCAAGCGGTGCCTTCAGCATATCCGCGACCGGTTTGTTCTTGTTCAGGACGCATGAGTTGCCCAGATCGCCTTTCAGCATCGCTGTTATATATTTGAAAAACCTGACAAAGAACGGTTTGTCCAGTCCGTATTTCGTATACAGCAGCGCTTTCTGCGCAGCTGTCAGCTTTTCATCGTTGAACGGTGAACCTGGCATCTTGTCCAGCATCAGGAACAGTACCAGAACGATCGCCGCCAGCGTCATAATGCTGATCAGCACGCGTTTCAGAATATATTTGAACATAAGAATTTCCTTTCGTAGGCACAATAATGCAATAGAGCGGGATAACCGCCCTATTGCATTGTTTTTCTAAATTTTCGTGTCAGAAGGAATTGGGAATTACTCCTTCACCTGCTGATTGACATTCAGTCTCCACGCATAGCCCTGCAGTCTCTGTGTGAAGCCCGGATCAGATTTGTACTGGTCGACCAGGTCGCCTGTCAGAGTGACAACATCCAGTTCGCCCTGCTTGTAGGACAGTGCAGCAGACTGTGCTTCAGAGATGAACTTGAAGGTAACTTCGTCCGCATACTTGTCATAGTTTGCAGCGTTCCAGTATGTCGGGTTCTTTGTGAATGTATATTCGCTGTTTTCAACCCATTCGCTGAATACGTACGGTCCGCAGTAGAGAATGTCGTCAATGGACTGTGCGTATGTAGCTTCGTGTGCTTCGAAGAATTCCTGGTTCAGCGGGAAGAAGGACGGGAAGGACATCAGAGCAAGGAAGTATCCGACAGGCTGTGTCAGAGTGACTTTCAGTGTCTTGGAATCGATTGCTTCGATACCGAGTTCTTCCGGAGCAGCTTCGCCTTTGAATACAGCCTGCGCGTTCTTGACACAGATCGTATCGAGCATAAATGCGTATTCGGAAGCCAGATCTGTGGAATCCAGACGTCTCCATGCATAGACGAAGTCATCCGCTGTGACAGGAGTTCCGTTGGACCAGTTCGCGTCTTCTCTGATATGGAATGTGTATTCTGTACCGTCATCGTTGATATCCCAGCTGGAAGCCAGGTCAGGAACCGGCTGGCCTTCTGCGTCGAGCGCGACCAGACCGCCGATGATCAGTGACTGCATGATGAAGGATGTTCCGTCAGTCGCTACATGGTGATCCATCGTATTCAGGTCAGATGTGATCGCGATCGTTACGTTCTTGTCTTCTTCTTTTGTGACGATCGAACGATAGGAGTCAACTGCCGCGTTGTGGAATTCAATTCCGGTAACGTTCGGATTGATCAGATACGCGCCGCCGTTCTGGAATACCGGGATGGCGACCATGTCATCGATGAACATCTTTTCAGCTTCGATCATGTCAGCCCAGCGCTTTTCAGGATCTGTTGCGTCTTCGCCTGTTTCAGCCTTGTTCAGCAGTGCGTCATACTCATCGTTGAAGTAGTAGCCGTTGTATGCTGTTGTGTCAGACTTGAACAGATCGAGATATGTCTGCGGGTCGGCATAGTCAGGTCCCCAACGGGTCAGACCGATTTCATATGTCAGAGCGTTCATCAGTGCAAGTCTTTCCTTCTTTGTCTTAGAAACGAGATTGACATTGATGCCCAGAGTATTTGTCCACATTTCCTGGATGGCGGCACTGACTTTGCCAGGTGCTTCAGAGTCAGTTTCGTACAGAATACTGACTGTGAAGTTGTCAACGCCGAGTTCATCCTTTGCCTTGTTCAGGCACTCAACTGCTTTGTCCGGATCATAGGACAGCAGATTGCCGGCTGTGTCACGGTAGTCTTTTCCATCAGGTCCGTAAGCGAATTCCCTCGGGATGAAACCTTCCAAACCGACGGAACCGTCTTTCAGGACGAGATTCGCGATCTGGTCACGGTCGATCGCATACGATAACGCGAGACGGAAGTTCAGGTTGGAATACTGGGCGCTGAGCTGTTCAGCACTGGATGTCTCGGGTGCTGCCGTTTCCGGAGCGCTGGAAGAATCATCCGTGTTTGCGCTGCCGCCTGAGCAGCCTGCCAGCATAGCAATTGCCAGACCGGCGGTTAATGCCTTTTTGAAGTTCATGTTGTTTCCCCCTTTCGGAAATATGGGTAAATTATAGCAACTGTGAAAATTCTTGCAAGAAAAAGATGAATGTTTTCTGAAAATATTGTAACGAAACGCAAAACATTAATGAAAACTTTTCAGTAAGAAAAATAAAAACTGTACCATGCAGCTGCACAGTACAGTGTGCTTTCTCAGCCGTTGGATGAACGTTCCACCGTATGAACAGACTCGACTTTGCGGACGTTGGCAATGACCGTATTGAGCTGCTCGATATTGTGGATGCGGATGGTCATCTTTACGGTCGTCGTCAGCGTTTCGTGATCGACCGAAGCGTGGATGGTCTCCATCGGTGCCCGGCTCTGCGATACCGCCGTGACAATATCCGTCAGAAGGAAATTCCGGTCATGGGCGATGACGATCAGATCGCTGTCATACAGACGCTCATCATCGGGATCATCCCAGTATACATCGATCTTGCGCGATTTGAGCCGGACGATATTCGGGCAGTCCGCCCGGTGCACCTTGACACCTTCGGTCTTGGTGATATAGCCGACGATCGGCTCATTGTATACCGGCAGACAGCAGTGCGCAATCGACATTTTCATCGATTCGATGCCGGGGATGATCAGGCCGGACTTGGATATGCGTTTGGGCGCTTCCCGGTTCAGCACCCGGGTCAGAGCCTCGTCCTCATTCATCCTGCTCTTATGATTGGTCAGTTTTTCGCAGACCGCTGTCGGATGGATCGAGCGCACAGCAATGCCGTACATCAGATCCGTATAATTGGAAACCCGGAATTCTCTGTATATATTCTCGAGTTTCTTCTTCTCCATGTATTCTTTCGGATCAAAGCCGCGCCGGCGCAGTTCATCGCTGAGGATCTTTTCCCCTTCTTCGATCTTCTCGGCCCGTTTTTCCGATTCCTTCTTCAGCAGGAAGTTGCGGATCTTGTTGCGGGCCTGGTTGGTCTTGACGATCTTCAGCCAGTCCTCGCTCGGACCGGTTCCCTTGAGCGTCTTGATCTGCACGACATCGCCGGTATGTAGTTCTGTATTCAGCGGAACCATGGCATCATTGACGATCGCACCGACCGCAGTATGCCCTACTTCGGTATGGATCCGGTAGGCAAAGTCGATCGGCGTTGCACCGTTGGGCAGGTCGATGACCCTTCCCTTGGGTGTCATGACATAGACATTGGCTTCAAAGACATCCCTCTGCAGCGTTTCCATATATTCGGAAGCGCTTGTGTTTTCCGATTCATCTTCGCTGTACAGGGCAAAGTTCTTGAACCAGCCGAGCTTGTCTTCGATTTCCTTCTGTTCTGCTTTGGCATCGTATTTGGTGCCTTCTTTATAGCGCCAGTGCGCCGCAACACCTCGTTCCGCGATGGCATCCATTTCTTCGGTACGGATCTGCACCTCAAAAATCTTGCCGCCGTCGCCGATGATCGTCGTATGCAGAGATTGGTACATGTTCGTCTTGGGCACGGCGATATAATCCTTCAGACGGCCGGGAATCGGACGGTATTTCGCATGGATGTAGCCGAGCGTCTCATAGCAGTTGAGCTCGCTCTGGGTAACGATCCGGATCGCCAGAAGATCAAGGATCTCATCGAAGCGCTTATGCTTGGTCGTCATCTTGCGGTAGATCGAATACAGATGCTTGGACCGCCCGAAAATACGGAAGCGGATATGATTTTCTTCCAGCATCGCGGAAATATCGCGGATCATGGAATTGACCGCTTCATCGCGTTCTGCCTTTTTCGTTTCGACAAGCTTCGCGATCCGGTAGTATTCCTCCCGGTTGAGATAGTAGAAAGACAGATCTTCCAGTTCATTCTTGATGGCACTGATACCGAGCCGGTGGGCGATCGGCGCATAGATATCCAGCGTCTCCGCCGCGATCCGCTTCTGCGATTTTTCCGGCTGATACTGCAGCGTCCGCATATTGTGCAGACGGTCGACCAGCTTGATCAGAATGACCCGTACATCCCGGGCCATGGCAATGAATATCTTGCGGTGATTGGCAGCCTGGTATTCCGGATCATCCTTGCCCTTGTACTCCAGCGTACCGATCTTGGTAACCGCTTCGACAAGGTCGGCGATCTCCGTGTTGAAATCCGCTGCCAGTTCATCATGCGATATGCCGCAGTCTTCAATGACATCATGGAGAAAACCGGCAGCGATCGTTGCCGGGCCGACTTTCAGGGTTGCCAGAATATAGGCGACATTGATCAGATGGATCACATAAGGCTCACCGCTGCGGCGGAACTGGCCGGCATGATGCTCGGACGCGTAATTCGCCGCCTGCTCAATCAGAGCAAGACTTTCCGGTGAATGAATATATGTACGTGCTTCCGCCAGGACATCATCGATGCCCGGATTCTTATATTCCGCCATGCGCTGCCTCCTTTCCCGCCTCTGTAGAAAAAATCGAAGAGAAACCTTCGATTTATAACTTACTGATCACTGAGTTTCAGAATATTGTATACGTCGTAGCCTTCCAGCATTTTTCTGCCTTCCATGCCGTTGCCGTACAGTTCAATGACAAAACCGAAACCTGCAACGACGCCGCCGAGTTCTTCAACCATCTTGGCAGCTGCCTTTGCGGTTCCGCCGGTTGCCAGCAGGTCGTCAATGATCACGACTCTCTGACCGGGCTTGACGGCATCTTTGTGCATCTCGATTTCATTGGAACCGTATTCGAGATCGTATTTGCATGAAATTGTCTCACGCGGCAGCTTGCCGGGCTTGCGCACCGGAGCGAAGCCGACGCCGAGTTCCAGGGCGACCGGACATCCGAAAATAAATCCGCGGGATTCAGGTCCGATGATCAGATCGGCATTGACGCTTCTGGCGTAGTCTGCCAGCAGACGTGTGCATTCCTTATAGGCTGCCGGATCGGTAAGGATCGGTGTAACATCACGGAAAAGAATTCCCGGAATCGGAAAATCGCGGACTGACGCGACATAATCTTCAAGGTTCAGGCTCATGTTTATTTCCTCCGCAAAAAAGTTAAAATCATTATATATCAACTCACTGGAAAAAACGCATGTACATCCCACATTTTTCACATTTTCTGCCGCGAATGAAAAAACGGGTCTCCCCGTTTTCATCAATGGCGCTTTCTTGCGGCCTTGCGCGCTGCTTCGCTCTTGAGCCTTCTCTTCACGCCCGGCTTCACATAGAACTCCCTTTTACGCGCTTCGGCGAGGGTTCCGCTCCGTGAGACCGTGCGCTTGAAACGGCGCAGTGCGTCATCCAGCGTTTCACTGTCTTTTACTACTACCCGCGGCATCTGTTTTCACCCCCTCCGTTTTCGGACAGGGACTATTTTACATTCACCGCCGGGAAATTGCAACGCTCAATCTTCCGCAATCAGTTTTACACCGGAGGAGGTTCCGATCCGGGTCGCACCGGCTTCGATCATCGCCCTGAAATCTTCTTTTGTACGGACGCCGCCCGATGCCTTGACACCCATGGTTTCACCGACGGTGCTGCGCATCAGACGGATATCTTCGACGGTTGCGCCGCCTTTGAGGAATCCGGTGCTGGTCTTGACAAAGTCCGCCCCTGCTTCTTTCGCATCGCGGCAGGCTCTGATCTTTTCATCGTCTTCCAGCAGACCGGTCTCAATGATGACCTTCAGGATATGCGTGCCGCATACTTCCTTGATCCGTCTGATCTCATCGATGACATAGGCATCGTTTCCGTCTTTCAGAGCGCCGATGTTGATGACCATATCCACTTCATCCGCGCCTTCTGCCAGGGCATTCTTTGCTTCGAAGATCTTGCTTTCGGCAGTCATCGCACCCAGCGGGAAACCGATGACCGTGCACACCTTGACATCGCTGCCTTCAAGAAGCTGCGCTGCCAGACGGATCCGGCAGGGATTGATGCATACGGAAGCGAAATCATATTCCTTCGCTTCGGCACAGAGTTTTTCAATGGCGGCAGTATCCGCATACGGCTGCAGCATGGTGTGATCGATGTACTTGGACGGTTTCATTCGTCTGTCTCCTCTCCGAAATAATATTTCTTCAGTACTTCATGGACGATCGTGTCATCGCCTTCATAGGGTTCCCGGCCGAATTCCCGGTAGATGAATTTTTCATCTCCCTTGCCGAGAATGATGATCGTATCATTGGCGCTGGCCATGTCGATAGCTTCGCGGATCGCATCATAGCGTTCTTCTATGATGATGTAATTCGTATTTTTGATGCCGGCGGCAATATCCATTGCGATGTTCCGTACGCTTTCATCCCGGGGATCGTCTTCGGTCAGAATGATCATATCGCAGTATTTATCCAGGATCGATCCGAAAATCGGACGCTTGACGGTATCCCGCTTGCCGGCGCTGCCGGTGATCGCGATAATGCGCTTTCCTTTCGGCGTGATCGCGGAAGCATACTGACAGACCTTTTCAATGCCGTCCGGTGTATGGGCAAAGTCGACCAGGATATTGAAGGGCTGTCCGTCGCTGATCCGCTGCATTCTTCCTTCGATCTGGGAAAGATCGCGGATATACGGCAGCATCTGGGTGATGGAGATGCCCTTCTCATGCAGAGCGGCAATGGCCGCCAGCAGGTTGTAGATATTGAACCGGGCAACCAGGTTGGTCTCGATTTCATATTCCATGTTGGCGATCTTCAGCGTCAGCCGGGTCCGGTCTTTCATCAGCTGGTATTTGACGACACGGTAATCGGCATCATTGTCGATACCGTAGGTAACGACCTTCGCCTTTGTATTCTCGACGATCTTCATGCCGTAGGGATCATCCGCATTGGTAATTGCGATGGCATCTTCCTTCAGACCGTCAAACAGTTCTTTCTTGGCCAGATAATAGTTCGTCATCGTGCCGTGGTAATCAAGATGGTCATGGGTCAGGTTGGTGAATACCGCCACGTCAAAGTCGATTGCATCCGTGCGGCGCTGTTCAATGCCGATGCTTGAAGCTTCCAGTGCACATGCCTTCATGCCGGCATCGACCATATCCTTCAGCACACCGTGCAGATCATCGATATCCGGTGTCGTCAGCATCGGCGGCAGCTTGACGCTTCCGTACTCGATCGAGATCGTTCCGATATATCCGGTCGGATAGAATTCATTGAGAATATCCCGGATAATGCAGGAAATCGAGGATTTTCCGTTTGTGCCGGTGATGCCGAACATCAGCAGCTTATGGCTGGGATAGCCGTAGAAAGCATCCGCCACCTTATTGAATACACCGACGACATCGCGCACCTTGATATAGGTGACATCGCTGTGCGTATATTCGATATCCTCGCTGTGAACGATGACCCGGGCACCGTTCTGGATCGCCTGTTCAATGAACGCATGGCCGTCGAACATCATTCCCTTGACGCAGAAGAAGATGGAATCGGGCCGGCGTCTGCGGCTGTCCGCCATCAGGCTGCGGATCTCGATATCCGGTACATTTTCAAACAGTTCAGTCAGTTTCATCATATGCCTCCGCAAAGACGCTCTTGTCTCTGTATTCTTTCAGCAGTACTTTCACCGGTCTGCCGGCTTGTACAGGTCCTGTTGTGATGACCGGCAGGTACTGGGATGTATAGCCCCGTACGAAGCCGTCTTTTTCTTCTTCCCAGATGACCGATGCCTCTCTGCCGGTCCAGCTGCGCGCATAGTTCTCTGCCAGTGCAGCGCTGATGGCAGCAGCTTCCGCTGCCCGTTTCTTTTTGACGCGCGGATCGATCTGGTCTTTCCGTGCCGCTGCCGGTGTATTCTCCCGGGCGCTGTACGGGAATACATGCAGGAAGGAGAATTCACATCTGCGCAGGAATGCACAGGTCGCAGCGTGTTCTTCATCCGTTTCGCCCGGGAATCCCGTGATCAGATCGCAGGAAACCGCGATATCCGGTATCTCTTTGCGGATCTGCATGATCCGCGCATAGTATTCATCGGTCGTATACGGACGGTTCATATCATGCAGGATGCGGTCGCAGCCCGACTGCAGCGGGATGTGCAGATGGCGGGCAATGCGCGGCTCGTTTTTCATCAATGCAATGAACGCATCAGTAATTTCGGTAATTTCAATGGAAGAGATTCGCAGTCTCTGCAGATCTGTCTCCTGCAGGATCCGCCTGATCAGTTCCTCCAGCGGTACGCCGTATTCTTTCCCGTAGCGGCCGGTATGGATGCCGGTCAGAACGATTTCCGGATAGCCGGCACTGCTCAGCCGCTGTACCTGCTGAATCACCGTATCCGGATCCATTGAGCGCTCCCTGCCTCTGGCATAGGGAATGACACAGTAGCTGCAGAACTGATTGCAGCCATCCTGGATCTTCAGGAATGCCCGGGTCCGGTTTTCAAATGTATCGGTCACCAGCGGTTCAAACGGAACTTCCGCCGCCAGATCCAGCACCCGGATCTTCTCATGATTCTGAAGGAATTCATTCAGATATTTCACTGCGTCTTTCTTATGGGCGCTGCCCAGCAGGATATCGGCATCTTCCAGACGGCCGTCATTGATCTGGGAATAGCATCCGACCATCATGATGATACTGTCCGGATTCCGCCTTCTTGCCTGGTGCATCATCTTGCGGCTCTTCTGGGCAGCCATGTTGGTGACCGCACAGGTGAAAATCAGACTGGCATCTGCCGGTTCCTCAAAGGGCACCCGCAGCCAGCCCTGTGCCGTCAGATCAGATGCGACGCATTCCGCTTCATAGGCATTGACCTTGCAGCCAAGATTGCATATCGAAAATTTCATCGCTTTTCTCCCATCTCGCTGAGGATGCTGCAGACATAGATGGCTGCTGTTTCCGCCCGCAGGATCCTGCTTCCCAGCGTTACCGGTATGAAACCGTTCTCCTTCAGTGCAGCGATTTCTTCTTCCGCAAAGCCTCCTTCGGGTCCGATGACTGCAGTTACGCTCTTTGCACCGGCTGCCGCTTCACTCAGCATCACCGCATCTCTGCCGGCTGCTTCATAGGCAGCACAGCTGACTTCTGCCCGGTATGCTGGCAGATCTTTGAAGGAAACAATTTCCGTCAATTCCGGGATCTGGCTGCGCTTGCACTGCTGGGCTGCTTCCAGAAGGATCTTCTCCCAGCGCTCTTTCTGCTTCTGTGCTTTTTCACTGCGGGCATGCACGACGCAGCGCGATGATTCAAACGGAACGATCCGGTTCACACCGAGTTCCGCCGCTTTCTGCAGGATCAGTTCAAACTTCTCCCGGCGGATCAGAGCACAGGCCAGGGTCACATCGATGGCGGATTCACGGTCATCGTCATCTTCTCTTTCGATGACGGCAACAAATTCATTTCCCTTCCGCCGGCATGTGCCGAAGTATCCCTTCCCATCAAAAACAAGGCGCACCGTTTCTTCATCGAGACGGACAACGTCCCGGGCATGATGCGCCTGTTCTTTCGTAAATATGTATTCATCGCCCACTGCCAGCGGGCGGTCGCTGAAATATTGCTGCATATGCAGAATTATAGCATTGTATGTCTCTGCAGTGCAATCAGCCCTCAATGATTACGCCATGCTCCGCAAACGGTTTTCTGTCATAGAAAGTCATGATCCGGTCATCGGATTCGATCGTCTGATCCAGGTCGCCCCAGTATTTTCGATTTCGATCCGGGCTCTGCCGATGAGACCGTCTTCAATCTGACCCGATGACAGCCCGAAGACTTCTTTCTTTCCGGCGGGCTGAGAAGATGATTCCGATGTGCATCCGCAGAGAAACAGCAGACAGAACAGTATTCCAAAGTATTTCATACATGCCTCTTTTCCCTTTCATTATAAAAAAACTGAAGGAAACCTTCAGTCGACATTGAGACGCAGGATCCAGTCGGTCCTGTTGATCCGCCACAGACCCCATACGGTCTTGATGATATAGTCCAGACGCAGACTCAGGTAGATCCAGAACGGATCCAGACGCAGCACCAGGGCAACGACGAATCCGACCGGGATATTGACCAGCCAGCAGGACAGAAGATCGACTCTGGTAACGGCCGCTGCCTGTCCGCCGCCGCGCAGGATGCCCTTTGTCAGAACGATCTGCATCGCCAGGAAGAATACCGCAACCGAAGCTGCGTATTTCAGATGCTCTGCGGTTTCCAGGGTCTGCGGACTGACATTGAAGAACGATGTGATGACGGGCGCGATGAGCTGGGTCAGTACAGCCCCGATGATGCCGATCACGACTGAGATCCGGATCATGTACTTGGCGTATTCACGGGTACGCTCCATGTTGCTGGCACCGATTTCATGGCCGATCATGACATTGGCACCGGTCGCAATGCCGAACATGAACAGCGAGGATACCGTCCAGATATTATGGACGATCGTATTGGCCGCAATATAGTATTCGGAAACACGGCCGGTAATCATCGCAGCCGCGGAAACATTCAGATTGCCTGTGACTTCGGACAGAACGCTCGGCACTGCCAGCTTAGTGAAATCCGCCTGCATCGACGGATCCAAGCGTCTTGCAAGATCGCGCAGCGAGAAGGCAATATACTTCTGGCGGATCATGAAGACGATAATGACGATCAGCTCGGCGACTCTGGCCAGGACCGTACCTACCGCAGCCCCGGTGACACCCAGTGCCGGTGCACCGAGATTGCCGAAGATGAACACCCAGTTGAAGAATACATTGGCAAAACAAGCAAACAGCGATGTCGTAAAGCCAAGCCGGTTGACGCCGACCGAGCGCAGCAGCGTGACAAGCGCCTGCGGGAATGACTGGAACAGGAAGCAGACCGAAAGGATCCGCAGATAGACACTGGCGCTCTCAATGATCGAATCATTGTCCGTATAGATCGAAATAATCTGCTTCGGCAGGATAAATGCCAGCAGGAAGAATACGATATTGACGATCATGCACAGACGCAGACAGTGGGCGATGACATCCTTGACTTTATCCGGACGCTCATTGCCCCAGGCCTGCGCGGCAATGATGAGACCGGCATTGGAAAGACCCATGGCCACCGTCATATACAGATACGGAAACTGTCCGGAGATATTGACCGATGACAGGGCGATATCGCCCAGACGTCCGACCATGACCGTATCGATCAGATTGACAAAAATATTGACGACGGACTGCAGTCCGATCGGGATCGCAATCACAAACAGTTTTTTCAGGAATTCTCCGCTTCCGAATATCTTGTTCATGACTGTCCCCCCTTCAGCCTGTTAAGAATACTCTATACAGATGTTTTTTCCAATAGTAATGACCGGAAAAAAGTCCTGAATGATCAGGACAGTTTCCGGAAGATATAGTTGCCGGCCATCTGGATCAGCTGCACGAATACGATCAGGATGATCGAGCAGTAGATCAGATATTCCGTATTGTATGCCTGGTATCCGTAGCGGATGGCAATATCGCCAAGGCCCCCGCCGCCGACCGTACCGGCCATGGCTGAATATCCGATCAGCGAGATGATCAGCAGGATGATGCCGTTGAGCATGCGCGGGATCGATTCCTTGATATAGACCCGGAAAAGGATCTGCCAGTCGGAAGCGCCGAAACTCCTGGCTGCCTCAATGACACCCCTGTCTGTCTCCCGCAGCGATGTTTCAAATACCCTTGCGATATAGGGAATCGCGGAAACGGTCAGCGGTACGATGGCTGCCGTTGTACCGATCGATTTGCCGGCGATGAAGCGGGTGAACGGAATGATGATGACCAGTAGAATAATAAACGGAAACGAACGGAATACGTTGACGATAAAGCTCAGGATCTCATAGACCGCCTTATTGGGCTTAAGTCCGTCCGGTGCCGTCAGGGTCAGAACGACCGCCGGAATGAAGCCGAGCAGCACCGAAAACAGCGTTGACCAGAATACCATATACAGCGTCTGTACCGACGCATTGATAATGTTAGTCCACATCGTTCAGCACCTCCCATAAAACCTTTTTCTCATCCAGGTAGCCGCAGACTTTCTGCTGGTCTTCCGCATGGATATTGATGACCAGACTGCCGAAGATACTGGAGCGGAAATCCTCCAGTTTTGCCCAGCAGATACTGAAATCAATGCCGAGTTCCCGGGCCATCATTGTAATGACAGGTTCATCCGAGCTTTCATTGGTGAAGAAGAGCTGGATATTGACACCGTCGGACGGCAGATGGCCGCTTTCCTCCTGGAGAAACTGCTTGACTTCAGGAATCGGCCTTACAAACAGTTCTTCCGGTTTACCCTCGGCCAGCACGCTGCCGCCTTTGAGGAAAGATACCCTTTCGCAGATCTGCTTGACGACTTCCATCTGATGTGTGACGACGATGATCGTCAGTCCCATCTTCCGGTTGATTTCCTGCAGAAGCGAAAGAATTTCACGGGTGATTGCCGGATCAAGCGCGGACGTCGCTTCATCGCACAGCAGGATCTCGGGATCGAGAACCAGTGCTCTGGCAATGGCAACGCGCTGTTTCTGTCCGCCGGAGAGTTCCCGGGGACGGGCATGGATCTTATCGGAAAGCCCGACCAGTTCGATCAGTCCTTCGATCTTCTTCTTCGCTTCCGGGGTCTTTGTCTTCATGCCCCAGAACTTCATCGGCAGTGCGACGTTGTCATAGACATCCAGCCGGTTCAGAAGATTGAAGTTCTGAAAGATCATTCCCATCTTTTTCTGCAGCTGCCGCAGCGACTGCCGGTCATGCACGGATACCGGTTCGCCGTCGACCAGGATCTCACCGCCGTTATAGCTTTCCAGGCCGTTGATACAGCGCAGCAGCGTCGATTTGCCGGCGCCGCTCTGGCCGATAATGCCGTAGATCTCATGATCCTGAATTGTCATGGATACACCGTTCAGCACCTGCAGATCCGCAAAACTCTTCTGTACGTTCTTCAGTTCAATCATAGTCATACTCCTGTATCGGTACAGCACAAACGGCACACGCGGTGCCGCTTGTCCTGTCTGTTATTTCTCAGCCGTTGATTTCGGAAATCTTCTCCGGATCCGCAGGCGCTTCATTCAGAATGCCCAGGCCATTGAGGAATTCAATGGCTCTGCCGTAGTTGTCCGTGTCATTCGGTACACCGATGGATGCGCCTTCCGGCAGTTCATCGATCGTTTTGATCTTCTGCGAATAGACTCCCATCGGTTCGATATGCACACCGACAGCCGCCACCAGATGCATGCTTCTTTCTTCGTTCTGGTTGTTCAGATAGCCGAGTGTCTGGAAATAATTGGCATCCAGTTCGCCTTCTTCCAGAGACGTATTCGGCAGGACATAATCGCTGAATTCGACAACTTCCAGTTCCCAGCCCTTTTCTTTCAGAGCCTTCTTGACGATGTCATTGAGAATTTCCGCATGCGGCACCAGTGTCGCACCGACCCGGATCGTTTTATCGTCACCGGCTTCGGGAATTTCGCTGACGGGTACTTCTTTTCCTTCTGCGTCGATGAAAGATGCGATGACAGCTCCCTGGTAGGTATTGTCAATGTAATCCGCAACTTCATCGCTGGTGATCGCAGCGACCAGTGCCAGTGTCTTGTCGCTGTTTTCATTGCCTTCTTTGACAGCCAGATAATTCGTACGCTTTACGCTTGTCTCTGCATCGAATTCTTCAATGGCAATGGCCGGATTTGTTTCATTGAGCTTGGCTTCCAGGGCATAGTTTCCATTGATCACCGCCGCTTCAAGATCCGGCAGATTCAGAGGCAGATTCGATGCCTCGATCGGAACGATTTCAAATCCGTGCGGGTTGACAGAGGATGTATCTGTACCGGAAGCCGGTGCAGATTCAGATGCGCAGGCTGTCAGTCCAGCCGCAAGCGCCAGTGCTGCGAAAGCTTTGAGTGTCTTCTTCATGTGTTCTCCCTCCTTGTCTTTTTCTTGAAAAGGATGTCAGGGCGGCTGATAAAACAAAACCGCGCCCCTCATGCAAAGGGCGCAGTACAGCGCGATACCACCTTCATTCAAAATGACCTCACGATCATTTCCTCTTCAAGTACGCTGAATCACATCAGATATACTCTATGACTGTAACGGGTCCGCCCGGCATGACCTACATTTCGGCCATGCAGCTCCAAGACCATGTTCATCTGCTTCCGGCGCATCCCTTTCCAGCGTTCCGGGACTCTCTGTGCCGCCTCTTTCAGACTACTCTTCTCTTCATCGCTGTATGGGAATATCTTAATCAGCACACAGGGAAAAGTCAACGGATTTTGAAAACGCTTCGCATTCATTTCTGCAAATATTTACAGGCTTCCGTAGGAACGGAACCAGACGATGTGCTATACTTCTTTACATGAATAAATACATCAATGAACAGATCCGTCTTTTTCTGGAAGAAGAAGACATGACCGCGGCTCTGGCAAATGTCAGCGCCTGCATAGCAGTGAATTATGACCGTCTGAACTGGGCCGGCTTCTATCTGGTACGCCGGGGAGAACTTGTCCTCGGGCCGTTTCAGGGAAAGCCTGCATGCACGCATATTCCGTTTGATAAAGGCGTATGCGGCAGATGCTTCCGGGAGGCAGCCTCACAGAAAGTCGACGATGTGCTATCCTTCCCCGGCCATATCGCCTGCGACAGCGACAGCCGCAGCGAACTGTGCACACCGGTCATCGTAAACGGCCGCGTCATCGCTGAGATCGATCTGGATTCCCCGTTCCCCGCCAGGTTTACCGAAGACGAGGTGAAGGAAATGGAAGAAGCCGCAGCGGATATCGCAGCTGCGTATGAGCGCCATGGCTGGCGCATGGAGGTATAAACGATGCAGGCAATACTGTTATGGAGCGCATGCAGCCTGATCATTCTGATCTACGGCATCTTCGCTTTCTTTTCCAAAAAGGCCTATGGTTTCTGGGCAAACGGAAAGGATCCCGTCGAAGTCATTGACGTCAAGTCCTATAACCATGCCCTCGGACGTCTGTTCATCGTCTATGCGGTATTGCTGGAACTGCTCGGCATCCCGCTGCTGACACCGGAAAGAAAGCTGCTGATCGCATTGGTGACAGGACTCGGTACAGGCATTGTCACCATAGTCATGGTCACCTGGTATGTCATTAAGATCGAGCAGAAATATGCAAAAAAATAATCACTTCGCCGGAAGTGATTTTTTCATGGCAAAGAAAAGAGCCATCGCACGATGGCTCACTGTCTTCTTTATCCTCTGCGGAAGAAGCCCGGGATGACATTGTCATCATCGTCTGCGTCGAAGGAGATATCCGGATCTTCATCGACTGCGACTGCCGGCTTAGCAGCTACAGGACTCTTTGTCTCTGCCGGTCCGTCTGTTTCGATCAGTTCAGGCTTCGGCAGATCAAATCCGGTCGCGATGACGGATACGATAATGGAATCGCCGATCTTGTCGTTGATGGCAACACCGAAGATGATATCGATATCATTGCCCGCTGCATCACGGATATAATCAACTGCTTCACTGGCATCATAAGCAGACATGCTTGCACCGCCGGTGACGTTGATGATTGCGCTCTTGGCACCCTTGATCTGTGCTTCCAGAAGCGGTGAGAGAATCGCTCTTTCCGCAGCTTCTCTGGCTTTGTCTTCGCCGTCCGCCATGCCGATTCCGAACAGAGCAGAACCCTGTCCTTCCATGACGCTCTTGATATCCGCGAAGTCAAGGTTGATCATTGCCGGTACAGCAATCAGGTCAGTGATGGTCTGAACACCCTGACGCAGAATGTTGTCAGCTTCCTTGAATGCATCTTCAAACGGAATATGTCCGATGACTTCCAGAACCTTGTTGTTCGAGATGATGATCAGGGAATCAACATATTCCTTCAGCTGTTCCAGACCCTGCTCGGCCTGAACCATTCTCTTTCTGCCTTCAAAGCTGAACGGCTTTGTGACGATACCGACTGTCAGACAGCCGAGTTCTTTTGCAATCTTTGCGAATAACGGAGAAGCACCTGTACCTGTGCCGCCGCCCAGACCTGCTGTAAGGAATACCATATCCGCATTTTCCATAGCTCTGCGGATCGCGTCTTCGCTTTCAACTGCTGCCTTGCGGCCATTGTCAGGATTGCCGCCTGCACCAAGTCCTTCTTTGCCCAGCTGAATCTTGTTGGCTACCGGAGATACATCCAGTGCCTGGAGGTCAGTATTCGCAACATAGAATTCAACACCCTGGACACCTTCCTGAACCATGCGGTTTACAGCGTTGCTGCCGGCGCCGCCTACACCGAACACCTTGATCTTGGCAACCTGATTGTAAGTTAAATCTGCCATACAATTTCTACCTCTCCACTTATTTAGTTTACTCTTTTTCCTTCCAGAAATATGCCTCTGAGCTTATTTGTCAGAGTATCTTCACGGTTTCCGTCCGGTTTCTTTTCCCGAAAGGATACGGCTCTGCTGAATGCATCCATATCCAGACTGTCTTCCGTCAGACCGGAGACAGGCAGTTTATCCTGATATGCATAGAACAGACCAAGGCAGGCTGTAAGACCGGCATTTCTTCCGCCCAGTGTCTGCGGAATATAGCACTTTGTCTCTACTCCGAGCTGTTTCTGCAGCAGCCTGTCGAGTCCTTCAGTTTCTCCACCTTCACCCGTAATAATAACAGTAGTTTCGCCTGCTTGCAAGATTGGAACACATGTTTTCAGTATTGCTTTCAGCCATGCCTGCACACCCGGTGCGACGCAGTCGACGAGTTCCTGCTCATTGATTGTGCGCGTTTCATTGTCCTGCGACCAGATATGCACCGGATTCGTGGAGCACTTTTCCTGATCGAGACGGGCACTGTATTTCATCAGTTCAACCGCCATATCCGTGGAAATTCCGTATTTATCCGTCACGAGTCCGGCAATCGTTCCGATGCCGATCGGCAGTACTGCCGCCGTTGTCAGTCTGCCCTTGCGCAGCAGACCCAGCGTCGTTGCTTCTCTTTCGACTTTCAGGATAATGACCTGACGGTTGACGGACTGTTCGAACAGCGCTGCCTCCTTGCCGACCGCGAATACATCGAGGAAGATGTCGGTGACCGAAAGTCCGGCATTCTCCACGCATCCGACAAGGTCATAGGACAGCTGCCGGTCTGCGCACAGCAGATCGATATCGACGGTCAGCTGCGAGCATTTCTCACCGAGCGGAATGCGGCGGGTCGAAATGCCGTTGACGATATATTTGACACAGACCGTCTGTACAAGGGCATACTCTCTGCCGATGTCCGTCTGCTGCGCCTTGCGGATCGCATTGCGCACATCCTGGATCGTCACTTCGCTGTTGATGCCTTCCACATCCACTGTCACTTTTGCGGAATATCTTTTCATCTTATATGCAGGGATTGCCAGCACGACGCTTCTGATCTCTGCTCCGATCATCCTTTTGGCGTCATCGGCTGCCTTGCGCACTGCTTTTGTGACAAGCTCCGGGTCGGTCACCTTGTCATAGGTGACTCCGTTCATCGGAACCCGTTCCACTTTGATAATATTGAATCTGGTGTTGAAGAATTCTCCGACAACCAGCCGTATTTCATGATCTGCAGCTTCCACTGCCGCAAAAATCTGTTTATCGCTCATCCGGATCTCTCCTTTCAGCTATCTTTGCTATTCTATCATAATTGAGTGCTGAATGACAGAAGAAACACCCCGCCTCTTATATGCATGTATATATATTTTTATTGCATTTAAATTTGTTCTGTGTTATCTTTGGAAAGCATTGTGAGTGAAGGAGGTTATGGTATGTCCAGAGTTTGTGCCGTATCCGGTAAGAAACCGTTATCAGGAAACAATCGTTCGCATTCCCTGCGCGCTACACGCCGCAAGTGGAATCCGAATCTGCAGAAGGTTCATATGATCGTCGATGGCAAGCCGCAGACTGTCAAGGTCTCTGCGCGTGCACTGAAGACACTGAAAGGTCAGGCCAAGAAAGCCGCCAAAGCTGCAGAATAATCTGTAAACTGGTTATAAAAAGGAATCTCCGGAGAGATTCTTTTTTATTTTCTGTCTCTGGACTGAATGACCAGTACCGTGCCGCTGTGTACCTGCAGCACTCCCTCTTCCGCCAGTATTTCATTGGAAAGCGTATAGAGATCGTCATATGCGATTTCCTGTCTTTCCAGCGGATAGCGCATGCCCTGCAGCGTGATCACCGCTGTATCCCTGGCAAAAAACGATATATATGCATAATCTTTCCTGCCGATCCGGTGAGTGCCTTCCGCGCAGGCATAAATCAGATTCTGTGCATCCGCCAGAACCAGTCTGCCGGGATGGCGGCAGACAAGGCGCAGATTGACGAGGCTGTGATCTGCCCTGCCGCCCAGTGCGCCGGCCATGATGATCTTTTCATAGCCCTGTTCCAGCGCATCGCGCAGCGCCGCTTCGCTGTCCGAATCATCTTTGATGGGATTCAGGCGGATCACCGTATCGCTGTACTGTTCGATCAGCGCCATCTGTTCATGGCTGACGGAATCGAAATCGCCGATCGCCTTTTTCATCCGGATGCCTTTTTCCGCCAGGATCCAGGCACCTCTGTCCGCTCCGATGTAATCGGCATCCAGCTCCGGGATCCAGGCGGCATAGGACAGTACGATTACTGCGCAAGCGCACATAGCGACTGTACCGATTCCCGGATATTCTTTTTGAAGACGTAGGAGCCGGCTACCAGTACATCCGCACCGGCATCCAGGCAGATCTTTGCGGTATCGCGGTTGATGCCGCCGTCGACCTCCACCAGTGCTTCCGGATGGGAGTTGTCCAGCCATCTGCGCAGCGTCGAGATCCTCGAAGCAGAAGCCGGCAGGAACGGCTGACCGCCGAAGCCCGGTTCTACCGACATGATCAGGAAAACATCGAATTCTCTGAGATACGGCCGCAGCATTTCGATATCCGACAGCGGCTTGATGGAAATGCCTGCTTTGCAGCCAAGAGCATGGATATGCCTTGCCAGTTCGACCGTCTTCAGATAATCGCGCTCCGCTTCCGCATGGAACGTGATAATGTCTGCACCTGCTTTGGCGAATACATCGGAAAAGAAATACGGATCCGATACCATCAGATGCACATCCTTGACCAGCGGCGACATTTTGCAGAAAGCCTTGAGAATGTCCGGACCGAATGTCAGGTTCGGTACAAAATGACCGTCCATGACATCGAAATGCAGCCATTCCGCACCGCTTTCATTCAGTTCATTGACCTGTGTTTCCATATTGCTGTAGTCCAGCGCTAAAACCGAAGGTGATACAATCATATATATTTCTCCTTCCTGTCCTGGATCATCTGCAGAACACTGAGATAATCCTCATACCGGACTTCCGGTATTCTTCCTTCCGCAACCGCTTCCTTGACAGCGCATCCGGGTTCATTCTGATGGATGCAGTCGTTGAAGCGGCATTTTCCGATATACCTGACAAAATCAGGCACATACTGGCCGAGTTCGTATTTGGTGATATGGCTGAAGTCCAGCGAGCTGAAACCGGGGGTATCCGCCACCAGTCCGCCGGCAACTTCATGCAGTTCATTGTGCCTTGTCGTATGCCTTCCTCTGCCCAGCGCCTTGGAAATCTCCTGGGTCGCCAGGTGGAACGAGGGCTCGAGCTGATTCAGCAATGTGCTTTTCCCTGCTCCGCTCTGGCCCGTCAGCACTGATATCTTCCCCCGCAGGATATGGGCAAGGGAAGGATCGAGACTGCCCTTGGCCGTGCGGATGACCCGCATCGGTCCGTTTTCATATTCCCGGATTCGCTGTTCCGTCTCTTCGGAAATCCCGAGATCGCATTTGGTCACGCACAGCAGCGGCTCGATGCCTGCCTCCGTGATCAGCATGCTCAGCCGGTCGATCAGCGGCGGTGAGAAATCCGGATCCTTTACGCTCATGACGATCAGGGCCTGATCGACATTTGCCACAAAGGGACGGATCAGGCGGTTGCGTCTGGGCAGAACCTTCTGGATCACCCAGCGTCCGTCTGCGCATTCCGCTTCGACCAGATCGCCGGCGGCAGGTGTCATCTGCAGACGCACCTTGCCCATGACGATCGCATCATAGCGCTGTCCGCTTTCATCCATCAGAGTATATTCCTTGGATACGATCCTGATAATGCGGGCGATCATCTGTTCTCCTTATCAGTAGTAATAAAGAATGACATAGTTGTCCTCTTTCTGTGTATAGGCGTTGCCTACGCCCGGATCTGCATCGATGACGACACCGAACTGCAGCTTATCGATTTCTTCCTGGCTCATGCCGGATATATCGCGGTTGCTTGTCCGCACGACGATGCCCATCGCTTCCAGGCGCTGCGCCGCTTCATTGATCGGCAGGCCGATGATATCCGCCGGGATCGTCACGGTCGGATAGGACGCATAGACCAGAGTCAGCTGGGCGGATACTTCCGGATTGTACAGCGTACCCGGTGCGATTCCTTCCTGGCGGATGATATATCCGGCCGGTACGGTATCGGAGGGTTCTTCCACAATGCTCAGACGGATCATGTCATAGCGGTTGTCATCGCTGCTGATCAGATTGGCAATGTATTCCTCTGCTTTGCCGATCGTCATTCCCATCGCCGCAAAGTCTTCCATATAGACGCCGATACCGGATGACAGCGTCACCGTGACCAGCGATTCTTCTTCCAGTTCCGTATGGGCTGGCGGATCGGAGGAGATGACAATGCCCTTCTCCGTATCATCTGTCAGAACATAGCCGGTCATGGATGTATCAAGTTCCAGACCGTATTCCTCGCACAGATCCCTGGCTTCATTGATATTGAGACCTTCCAGATCCGGTACGGATGTCATCCGCGGTCCGAAGCTGATGACACCGCTGAGCACCAGTGCGAAGAAGATGCCGCCGGCTGCGAGCAGTCCCAGCAGGACCGCCAGCCAGGGCCGGATATTATGTCCCTCCCCGTTCCTGTGATTGTTATTATGGGTGCTCTGCCTGTGCACAGGCTCTTTTTTCTCGTGTTTCTTCGGTTCTTCCTTCGGCTTTTCCGGCTCGGCCGGTACGATCTTTTCTTCATTGATCCGCTCAGGCTGCAGGCATGTCGAAAGATCATAGTACATCTCGGCACAGTTTTTATAGCGGTCTGCCGGATTCTTGGCCGTCGCCCGGGCGATGATGTTTTCGATTGACTGCGGTACGGTCGGATTGACTGTCCGTACGGAGGGCACGGTTTCGCGCATATGGCGCAGCGCAACCTGCACCGCCTGGTCTGCTTTGAACGGTACATCGCCGGCCAGCATCTCATACAGCACAATGCCCAGGGCATAGATATCCGACTGGGGCGAAGCCTGTTCTCCCCGGGCCAGTTCCGGTGCCAGATAATGCACGGAGCCCATAACATTGTTTGCCTGGGTCAATTGCATGCTGCCTTTGGCCATCGCAATGCCGAAGTCAAGGATCTTCACCGATCCGTCGGCTTTGACGATGACATTCTGGGGTTTGATATCGCGGTGGATGATGCCCCGGTTATGGGCTTCAGAGACCGCTGAAGTCAGCTGCTTCATGATATCGACCGCTTCTTCATTGAGCAGCGGTCCCCGCTCGCGGATGACCTGTTTCAGGGTCTGCCCGCGGACATATTCCATGACGATATAATGATGTCCCTTGTAATCGCCGACATCATAGATTTCAACGATATTGGGATGGGCAAGCGCTGTCGCTGCCTGGGCTTCCCGCTCAAAGCGCAGGATACTGACGACATCCGTGCTCTGATCCGCCCGCAGGATCTTGATTGCCACTTCCCGGTTCAGAATCGTATCGACCGCACGGAAAACATCCGCCATACCGCCCTGGCCGATATGCTGTACTACTTCGTATCTGTTGGCAATCACGTTTTTCCTGCTCATCGGATATCTCCATTCTCCAGATTGATCAGGATCACAGTGACATTGTCATAGCCGCCCGCATCGAGGGCCGCCTTCATCAGTTTGCGGGCCCGCAGGGTCGGATCGGTCTCCCGGTTCATGACGATACTGCGGATCTTCTCCTCGCTGACATAGCCGTGCAGACCGTCGCTGCACAGCAGCAGTCCTTCCATTTTCTCATGATGGACATCGATGTCGCTGCGGACATTCTCCCAGACACCCAGAGCGTTTGTCAGAACATTGCGGCGGGGATAGTTCACTGCCTGCTCCGGTGTCAGTTCGCCATGCATGATCATATCATTGACAAGATTGTGATCCATTGTCAGCTGTGACATACGCCGGTCTTCATACCATGCATATGCCCGGGAATCGCCGATATTGACAATGAAAATACCCAGGGAGGAAATCAGGGCACCGCAGAAAGTCGTCCCCATGCCCTTGAGGGCGGGACGCTTGTTTCCGTATTCAAAGATCGCCGTATTGGCCGCATCCATTTCCCTGCGGATCCATGTTCTGACTTCTTCTTCGCTGCTGAATCCCTCATTATCCGCAAATGCTCTGGAAAAATGGGAAACCGCCATGCGGGAAGCGATGTCACCGCCCAGATTGCCGCCGATTCCGTCTGCGACGATCGCAAAAACATCGCCGGCACCGCTTGTCGCGATGACATAACTGTCCTGGTTATTCTTACGGATCAGTCCCCTGTCCGTGATTCCATAGTATTTCATTGACTGTCTTTGTTCCTCTCGTGTTTGGCCCTGAGCTGTCCGCAGGCTGCGTCGATATCATCGCCATGGCGCGAACGAAGGGTCGCCTTGACGCCGTGTTTCATGAGAACATCATAAAAATGCAGCGCCTTCTTCTCATCCACGGAGCGGTATCCGTTCTCATCAACCTGGTTGTAGGGAATCAGATTGATATAGGCATTCATGCCCCGGATCAGATCCGCAAGTTCCTTTGCATGGGCATCGGAATCATTGACACCGGAAAGAAGAATATATTCAAAGGTCAGCCGGCGGTGATTGTCCTGGCTGTAGTTTTTCAGTGCATCCATCAGCACATCCAGCGGCCAGGCCCGGTCGATCGGCATCAGCTGCCGGCGCAGTTCATCATTGGACGCATGCAGAGATACCGCAAGATTGTACTGATAATGGCCTTTGGCGAAATCATTGATCCGCGGGACGATGCCGCAGGTAGAGATCGTAATATGCCTTGCCCCGATGGCCAGACCGTGATCGCTGTTGATGATCTCGCAGAAACGCATTACATTGTCATAATTGTCAAACGGTTCACCGGTGCCCATGATCACGATATTGTCGACCCTGCCGCCAATACGGTCGAGTTCTTTCTGTACATACAGGACTTCCCCGGTCATCTCGGCAGCGGTCAGATCACGCTGTTTTTTCAGCAGGCCGCTGGCACAGAACGTACAGCCCATGTTGCAGCCGATCTGTGAAGAAACGCAGAGACTGTCGCCGAAATGAAAATGCATCAGGACTGCTTCCACGGAAGCGCCGTCTTTCATCTCAAACAGGTATTTGACCGTCCCGTCACGGGCCGTCTGCCGGGCGATTTCATGTACCGGCTCCATTGAATAATCCTGCCGGATCTTTTCGATCAGAGACTGGGGCAGGTCTGTCATTTCACTGAAATCACTGACTCTCTTACGGTAGAGCCAGGCAAAAATCTGCTTGGCACGGTATGGCTTCTGACCGTATCCGGCAAGCATTTCTTCCATCTGTTTCAGGTTCAGATCATAAATAGAACGCATATATAACAGTTTACCATGAATCCGCACAGGTTCATCTATAAATCAGAGCGGTTTTCTGCGCAGGCGGCAGACATAAAACCCGTCGCTGTCAAGATCCTGAGGGAATATCGTCCTTTCTTCTTCTTTTTCAAATTCGGGATGGCGCTGCAGAAATGACATGATCTGCGCTTCGTTTTCCTTGCGGTTCAGCGTGCATGTACTGTAGACAAGAATGCCGTTTTCCCTGACATAGGCACAGCCGGCATCGAGGATCTGCTTCTGCAGCGATACGAGTGCATCGATATCCTGCGGCTGCAGATGCCAGCGGATCTCCGGTTTATGCGACAGATCGCCAAGACCCGAGCACGGCACATCCATCAGGATGCGGTCGAAGGATTTCTCTGCAAACGCACCGGGTTTTGATGCATCGTTCACCTTTGTCTGACAGATCGATACCCCGGTCTTTGCCATCAGATCGCTGATCAGCTTCGTCCGCTGTTCATAGATATCGCAGGCGGTGATTTCACCGCGGTTTTCCATGGCACAGGCGATCTGCTGTGTCTTGGTGCCCGGGGCTGCGCAGAGATCCAGGACCTTCATCCCCGGCTCTGCCTGCAGAAACCGGACGACTTCCTGGGAGGAGCGTCCCTGGATGATGACCTTTCCGCTTCTGAATGCATCGGTGCGCTGGATCGGCTGACCGCATACAACGCAGTCATGTGCAAGGAATGAAAAGCCTTCTTCCATCAGCTGCTGTCTGTCCGCAAGCAGCGTATTCATCCGGCCGCAGACAGCTGAGGGCTGCTGATCATGCATGGCTATCGCTTCTGCGGTATCGGCACCGTAATGCGCACTCCACATCTTCAGGATCCATTCCGGATGGGACAGGCGTACGGACAGTTCTTCCGGCTCCTGCCACCCTTCCCGCTGGATGCTGCGGAGCACGGCATTGACAAAGCCCCGCTTGTTTTTATCCGCCATGGCGACGGCTTCATGCACAGCCGCATATGCCGGTACCGATTCCATGAAATGCATCTGATAGAGCGTCATATCCAGTAACAGCGCCGTTCTGAGATCGGCCTTCTTCGCAAAACGGTGCCACTGGTATTCCAGAAGAGCATAATTGCGGATCGTGCCGTATACGGTTTCCGTGACAAAGCCGATATCCTTTTCATCGATATCCGCACTGCGGATCAGCAGTGAGGCATAGCTGCCGTCCCGCTGCACCCGCATCAGTATATTCAGTATTTCCTGTCTGCTGTCGGTCATTGTTCTACTCCAGTACAAGCGGATTGATATCGATCTTCAGTCCTTTCAGACTGACTTCCGTCTGCTCCGTAAACTTCTTTACAGCTTCCCGCATCTCATCCAGATCCTTTCCCTTCAGAACGATCCGGCAGCGGCATCTGTCCTTGATCCGGGGCAGTGAGATAATGCCGATGGTCCGGAAACTGCCGCGGATCCCTTCTTTCATCGCATAAGCCGTCCGTTCGCATTCCGCCTGGGAAGAAGCGCTGACGGTCAGAGAAATCATATAGGTATACGGCGGATAAGCTCCGGCATGGCGGAAACGCATTTCGTTGACGAAGAACATTTCATAATCCTGTTTAGCAGCTGCCTGTACGGCATAATGATCCGGATTGAATACCTGGAAGATGACTTCCCCTTCTTTATCGGCTCTTCCGCTGCGTCCGGCTGCCTGCATCAGCAGATCGAACGTCACTTCGCAGCTGCGGAAATCCGGCCGGTTCATGCCGTTGTCGCCGTTGATGACACCGACCAGCGTTACATTGGCAAAGTCCAGTCCCTTGGCGATCATCTGGGTTCCCAGCAGCACATCTGCTTCTCCGTCACCGAATTTCTTCAAAAGACCGCCATGGCTTCCCTTGGTCCGGGTCGTATCCGCGTCCATGCGCAGGGTACGGATCCCGGGAAAGGCACTCTGCACTTCCTGTTCCAGACGCTGGGTTCCGAATCCGTAGCTGGTAAAACCTTCTCTGCTGCCGCAGGAAGGACATGTATCCGTCAGCCGCATCTCCGTACCGCATGTATGGCATTTCAGCCGGTTCTCATCCCTGTGCCAGCTCATTGCCATGTCGCAATGGGGGCACGGAATGACTTCCTGGCAGCTGCGGCAGCGCAGCACCGGCGTATAGCCTCTGCGGTTGAGAAGCAGAATGACCTGTTCATTCCGGGCAAAGCGTTCTGCCATGGCCTGCTTCAGCGGCTGTGAAAGGATATAGCCGCCGTCTTTCTTCAGCGCATCTTTCATGGCGACAACGCTGACCGCCGGCACGGATTCATTGATTCTCTGATCCATCACGATCAGATGATAGACATTCTTCAAAGCCCTCGCATAGCTGTCCAGAGACGGCGTCGCCGAGCCGAGAAGCACTTTACACGCATGGTATCTGCCCCGCCAGATCACCGCATCGCGGCAGTGATAGGCAGGCTGTGTATCCTGTTTATAGGATGCGTCATGTTCTTCATCCATGACGATCAGTCCGAGATCATGAAACGGCAGGAATACCGCACTCCGGGTGCCGACGACGACTCTGGCCCGTCCGGTCATGACCATCCGGTACTGCTCATATTTTTCCTGATCGCTGAGAGCGCTGTGATAGATCGCAAGATCCGTACCGAAACGGGAAGTCACCCGTTCGATCATCTGCGGCGTCAGACCGATCTCCGGCACCAGGATCAGCACCTGCCGTCCGGCTTCCAGTGCCTTTGCGGCCAGCTGCAGATAGACTTCCGTCTTGCCCGATCCGGTTACCCCGCGGATCAGATAGACAGCATCATGGGTATTTTCGATTTCATCCATCGCTGCTTTCTGCAAAGGTGTCAGCGGAAGCGGCTGCGAACGCATTGTTTCTCCGGCACCGGATGCTTCCCGTTCTTTTTCAACGGTCCGCAGCAGTCCCTTTTCAATCAGAATACGGGCCTGGGAGGGATATGCTTTCCGCAGGTCGCTGTATCTGATCGGCATATGGTCCAGCGCATACCGGTAGCATTCCAGCTGCTTTACCGTCAGCGCTGCAGTATTCTCGGTCGCCTCCAGCCATTTTTCCGTCACGATCTTCGTACGGTTGGAAGACGGCTTGATCTTTGCCGGCAGCATCGCCTGAAAGCATGCAATGGTGGGAGAAAGCGTCTGTTCTTTCATCCATAAAGCCATTTCATGCAGTTCCTCCGTAATCAGCGGACTGCTGTCAAGGACTTCATCGACCGGTTTGATTTTCATCTGCAGGCGGGCATTGATTTCTTCCTGCGTTTCCTGTGTATATGTGCAGCTTTCCGCAAAGCCGATCAGACTGCGGCCGGCAAAATTGACCCGGACTCTGCATCCGGCGGGCACTTCCTGTTCTGCCGTATACGTATAGGTTCTGTCAAGCTGACGTACCGGATGTTCGATCCAGCATTCCACAATATACATACCGTTCCCTCTTCCGATGACCATTGTAGTATATTTCGCTTCCGCCTGCATACCCTGGGCCGCAGACCAATTCTTCAAAAATGTCATATTGCCCGGAAGAAGATGACTGGAAATCCGCTGACAATGCCTTTATGATGAATTAAAGACGTACTGAAAGAAAGGTGAAAAACAATGCGAATCAACAGAAAATACACCCTCGGCCTCATCGGATGCGGACATATGGGACTGGCAATTGCCCGCGGTGCCGTCCGCAAGGAATATCTCGAACGTTTCCAGATCGCTGTATATGACCCCTCCGCGGAAGTACAGGATATCTGCCGCCGGGAAGGATTTGAACTTCTCGCCAATGAAAAAGAAGTTGCGGATAAATCGCATATCACGCTGCTGGCGGTAACTCCGCAGCAGTGCGAAGCAGTTACGGATTCTCTCAAAGACGCGGATATCAACTGTCTGCTCTCGATCGTTACAGGTGTTTCCATCAGCCATCTGCAGGAAAAACTGAACAATGCGCCGGTGATCCGTGCCATGCCGAATACACCGTTGCAGATCAATGAAGGCGCCACTGCCCTGTGCATGTCCGCCAACTGCAAGGCAGATGATTATGATTTCGTCTTCCAGCTCTTCAATTCCATGGGTACGACAAGAACGATCCCCGAAGAGATGATGAACAATGTTGTCGCGGTCCACGGCAGTATTCCGGCCTATGTCTATTATTTCACCCAGTGCATTCTCAACGACGCAGTTGCCCGCGGCATGGATGAACAGGATGCCAGAGCCCTGCTGGTACAGACCGTCATCGGCGCCGGCGAGCTTCTGGAAAAGAATGCCCCGACACCGATCGATGAATTCATTGATGAAGTCTGTTCCAAAGGCGGTACAACGATCGAAGCAATCAATGAACTCAAGAGCAGAAACCTCGATCAGATCATCCACGACGCCAACCAGAAATGCATTCACCGGGCAGAAGAACTCGGCAGATAACTCCAAATGCACATACCCCTGCGGTATGTGTTTTTTTCCCGGACAGCATAACCTGATCAGGCGTTCTAAAGCCGCATGAGGCCGATTTGACCGGCTTTATTGCTTCATGAGGAGACACTTGAGCTCTCAGGTTGATTCAAAAACTCCATACCGGAATATATACGGATGTTTCCCATCAATGCATAGAAAAAGCCGGCAGTCCGGAATCTGCCGCAATACTGCGAAACCGGCTGTCGGCTTTTATTCTATGGAGGCTACAGGACTCGAACCTGCGACATCACCCCTGTGAAGGGTGCGCTCTCCCAGCTGAGCTAAGCCTCCGTACCTGTATATATTAGCACAAACAGGCAGTCCGGGCTGCACAGATTTACAGCCATTTGTTTTTTCTGAACCAGATCAGGCTCAGAACGATGATCAGCAGAGAAATGATAATGACGGTCGGATATCCCCAGGGGGTATGCAGTTCCGGCATATAGACGAAGTTCATGCCGTACCATCCGGCAATGAGCGTCAATGGCATGAATATGGTGGTGATGATCGTCAACAGCGTCATGATATTGTTCTGCTTGATGCTCAGCTGACCTGATACCAGATCGCGCAGCTGAACGCTATAATCCCGCAGTTCGCTGACATTGTCCTGCAGACGCATGACCCGCTCCGAGAACAGACGGAAATAGCGCAGATTCTCCTCATCGAAGAATTCGTTCTCGTTTTCCTCGAATTCCTTGGCCAGATCGATCAGATGTTCATAATGTGTATGCATGTCAAGAAGTCCTGCCCGGATATCATTGAGCTGGACCGGATACTTTTCGATTTCGCCTTTCATGATCGAATCTTCTATGCCGGAAAGATCCTGTTCGATCGTCTCCAGCAGAGACATGTCATTGCGGATCGTCGCTTCCAGGAAATCATAGATGAACCGTTCCAGGGAAGGCAGCTTCCAGTGCCGCTTGTCATGGATCTCCTGCACGATTCTTTCGGCATAGGTACCGTTGTCGATAATGACAATGCCCCTTTCATCCAGGGCATAGATCACCTTGAACTTATCCTTGGAAAACTGTTCGTGATCGGGAATGTTCAGTGTGCCCGTCAGGGAATCATAGTTGACGATTGCCTTTGTATCGCGGACATTGTTTAGATCGATATCGATGTCGATACCCATCTGGAATGAATCCCGGGCATTGCGGTATTCATCAACGCTCATCACTGCGACAAACGGTGCTGCTCCGTCATGGATTTCTTCTTTGACGCATTCACGCAGCGTCTCTTCGATTTTGTAATAAGGCATATATTCTACTCCTCCTGCAGAAGTCTGATGAGATCATAGGGTCTTGCAATGCCGGGAAATCGGGGATCGCTTTTGCGGCCGGGATCAGCCAGGGACTGGATTCCCCGGATACCGAATTTCTCCGCCCCTTCCAGATTGGCAGGTATGTCATCGATGAACAGACACTCCCTCGGTGAACATCCGCAGTGTTCCAGGGCATCCGCATACATCATGGGACTCGGCTTGTTCGTACCGAGCCGGTAGCTGTATGTACAGTGGTCGAAGTAATCTGTCAGATGCAGCGCATCCATCTGTGTTTCGATATTCGGCCATGTATCGGAAATCAGCTGCAGCCGGATCCCTGCCCTTTTCAGTGCGTCCAGGGTTTCATAGACCGTATCCAGTGCGAGCATATTCCGGTCATTGCAGGAAATATCCTGGGCCAGATCAGCGGCTGTATGATCATCGCATGGCAGATTGTACAGCGAACAGAATGTTTTATAGAACACCGTATAGCGTTCTTTCTGCTCAGCGATATCTTTCATGCCGGGGTTTTCCCGCAGCGGCCGGAACGCTTCCGATAAGGCATCACGGAATTTCCGTATCTTCAGATCATCCGGTGAAACCGCAGGAAAGACTTCAAAGAACCGCTTTGTAAAAGTCCAGTCGCCGCTGGCAGGTCTGACCAGGGTCCAGCCGATGTCATAGAAAACCGTCCGTATCATATTCATGATTGTATCAGAAAGCGGATTCTTCTGACACAAAAGACGGCATCAGCCGTCTTATGCACAGATAATTTCATCGAGCGGAATATCCCATGGATCTGCTTCGATCGCATCCATTTCCTGTTCCGCATAGGCAAGGCCTGCTTTGTACCGGCACTGCGCCAGTACGGAATCATAATAGCCTCTGCCGTATCCGGTCCTGTTTCCCCGGCTGTCAAAAGCAGACAGCGGCACAAACATCAGATCGGTTTCTTCCGGCATACAGGGATTTATTTCCGCCGGTTCCATGACATGGAATGTTCCTTCCTGCAGATCCTGCAGGCTATGGATCTTATAAAAGCGCAGCGTAGAGCCGGTGACTCTGGGGACTGCGACGGTTTTTCCGGCTTTGATCAGGGCATTGATCAGCCTGTGCGTATCCGCTTCATCCTTCATTGAGACATAGCAGCCGATACAGCTGCAGTTTTCCGCCAGCTTCATGGCTTTTTCATAGAGGACTGCGTTTTTCTCTTCCCGCTGTTTTTCTGTCAGAGCGGCTCTTGCGGCAAGGCCTTTTCTGCGGGCTGTGTTTTTGTCCATCAGCCGATCGATCCGCTCATGTCGATCTTGAGCAGCTGGTTGAGCTCAACCGCATATTCCATCGGCAGTTCTCTGGTAAACGGCTCCAGGAATCCCATGACGATCATCTCTGTCGCCTGCTGTTCCGAAAGACCTCTGGACATCAGATAGAACAGTTCATCTTCGGAAATCTTCGAGACTTTCGCCTCGTGTTCCATCGTCGATGTGCTGTTTTCATTGATATTCAGCGGAATCGTATCGCTTCTGGAAATATTGTCGAGGATCAGCGTATCGCATTCGATCTTTGTGCGGGCATGGTCTGCTCTGGGTGTAAACCGGATCCAGTCGCGGAAATTCGTCACGCCGCCGTTTCTGGAGATGGACTTCGAAACGATCGAAGAAGAGGTATACGGTGCCAGATGGATCATCTTCGCACCGGTATCCTGGAACTGTCCTTTGGAGCCGACCGCGATCGAAATGCACATGCCGTGGGCATATTCACCGGCCAGAATGCAGGCCGGATATTTCATGGAAATGCGCGAACCGATGTTTCCGTCGATCCATTCCATTGTGCCGTGGGCTTCCACCCTGGCTCTCTTGGTGACCAGATTGAGGATGTTGTTCGACCAGTTCTGGACGGAGGAATAGCGGCATTTGGCCCCTTCTCCGACGAATACCTCAACCACTGCCGCATGCATGGAATCCTTGGAATACTGCGGTGCGGTGCAGCCTTCGACATAGGAACACTCGGCGCCGTCATCGACGATGATGATCGAGCGTTCAAACTGTCCCATCGATTCCGAATTGATCCGGAAATACGACTGCAGCGGCTTTTCCAGCTTGACCCCTTTGGGGACATAGATAAACGATCCGCCCGACCAGACGGCACTGTTGAGGGCTGCCAGCTTATTGTCCGTCACCGGAACGATCGTTGCGAAATACTTCCGGAAAATATCCGGATATTCTTTCAGGGCACTGTCGATATCGAGGAAGATGACACCCTTGGACTGCACTTCATCCAGCATGTTGTGATAGACCGCTTCCGATTCATACTGGGTCGTTACACCGGCCAGATATTTGCGCTCCGCCTCGGGAATGCCGAGTTTTTCAAATGTATTCTTGACTTCCTCGGGAACGTCTTCCCAGCTCTTTTCCGCATCCTGGGATACTTTTTTATAATAGGTGAAATCCTGGAAATCGATTTCCGACAGATCCGGTCCCCATTTGGGCATCTCCATGGCTTCGAAGGTATGGAACGCTTTGACCCGGAATTCCGTCATCCACTCCGGTTCGTTCTTGTATGCCGAGATCTGCCGTACGATTTCCTCGGTCAGACCTTTGCCGGTATCGATGATCGATTCGACATCGTCATGAAAACCGTATTTATAGTCATCCTGGGAAAAGATGGCTTCATTGTTCTGGTTTCTTTCGCTCATCCCTTGTTCTCGCTTTCTGCGATCATCTGGTCCATGGCCTTCCAGCCGATCGTTGCGCATTTGATACGGTTTGCCTGCTTGTATACATTCTGGAAAGCAACGGCTTCTTCCAGTACATCCGGATCATATTCCTTTGCCTCGATCATGGCGAAATATGTATCGATGATGGCCTGTGCTTCTTCCACGCTTTTGCCCCGCAGAAGATCTGTCATCATGGATGTGCTGGCCGTTGAAATCGTGCAGGCGACACCGTCAAAGCGGATATCTTCGACTTTGCCGTCTCTGATCAGCGACTGCACCGTAATATCATCGATGCAGCTGTCGCTTGCCATATGCACCGAAGCGTAATTCTCATCTTCCACCAGACCGTGATGGTGGGGATACTGATAATGATCCATGATCAGCTCGCGCAGGATCGCCGGATCATTCAGCAGACTGTTCACATTGCTCATACTGCCTCCTCAGAAGAATATACCGACCGCATTTTCAAGCGTGATATCTTTCGCCGCTTCCACAAAACGGTCGCATTCCTCTTTTGTGTTGTAAAAATACAGAGATGCCCGGATCGTCTGATCCGTGCCGATGACATTGTGCAGGATCTTTGCACAGTGATTGCCTGAGCGTACCGCGATATTGCGGCTGGCCAGGTATCCTGCCGCATCCTGGGCAAACAGACCTTTCGCATTGAAGTCGATTGGTCCGTATACATTGTCCGGGTTATAGATTTCTATATTGTCCAGCTGCGAGAGTTTTTCCATGAAATACGCCCGCAGTTCCTTTTCATATGCATGAATATTGTCCAGACCGATTTCCATCAGATATTCCGCTGCCCGGCCGGTGCCGATGATGCCTTCGATATTCGGGGTGCCGGCTTCAAACTTCACCGGTGCCTCTTTCAGCAGGACTGTTGTGTCTTTATGGAAGCGGGCATTCATATCGCCGCCCATGAACACCGGATCCATCTGCTGCAGAAGATCATATCTGCCGTACAGAACACCGACCCCGGAAGGGCCGCACATCTTATGGGCGCTGAAGCCGTACAGATCAACGCCGAGTTCCTTCACATCGACCTTCATATGCGGCACTGCCTGGGCGCCGTCGCAGAATACCACTGCCCCATAGCTGTGGGCGATTTCCGTGATCTCGCGGACCGGCTGGACCGAGCCGAGGACATTGGTGACCTGGGCTGCCGCAACGATTTTAACACCTTCATGCATGGCCGAGCGGAAGCCTTCAACCGTCATATTCGCTTCGGCATCGAGCGGGATATATTCGATCTTCAGATCCTTTTCCTTTGCCAGGCGGAACCATGGCAGCAGATTGGACGCATGCTCGGCTTCCGATACCAGGATCGTATCGCCGGCCTTTACCAGATTCCGCAGACCGTAGACTGCCTGATTGATGGAAGCCGTGATGTTATGGGTAAAAACGATTTCCTTCGCCTCTGCGCCGATCAGTTTCGCAACGGATTTTCTCGCTTCGTCATACAGTCTGTCATTCTGCGCCGCAATCGCATAATCGCCGCGGTGCACATTCGAAGTATGTACGGTATAGAAATCCATGACCGCATCAATGACACACTGCGGCTTGAAAGACGTTGCGCCGTTGTCAAAATAGATCAGATCCGGATTGTTTCTGATCATCGGAAAATCATTTCTGATACGGCTGACATCGATCATAATTCTGATATTTTCCTTTCCAGTTCCTGACGGAGTTTCTCCTTCAGTTCTTCATTGGCAATGACTTCGGTGACCGGCATCAGGTATCCGGTGGATACCAGTGTCGTGCACTGTTCGATGGAAAGACCGCGGGACATCATATAGTACAGCTGGTCTTCATCCATCCTGCCGATCGACATGGCGTGGCTTGCCTGCACATCGTTTTCATCGATCAGCAGCTCCGGCAGGATCGTCGATCTCTGTCCGTCTTCAAAACTCAGGGCCCGGCTGGTCTGATGGCTCTGTGAACCGTATGCGCCTTTGACGATCTTGCCGATGGCATCAATCATCAGAACGCCTGTCTTCAGGACAACGGCGAAGTTTCTGATCTCGCCGAGCGTATGCGGCGCTTCATTGACGACCTGCAGATGCATGTTCTTATGGTCAGAAACAAGCGAAGCGCTGGAAACCAGGGCATGGGCGCCTTCTTTGCGCAGCACCACATATGCATCGCGCTTCGTGGATGCTTTATTGCACTCGCCGTAGGCAAGTGTCAGATCGCCGTTGCGGTCCACCGCATGGCTTTCATCTGTAACGATTTCCGTCCCGCATACATTCCAGAGCAGAATGCTGATATGTGCATCTTCCTCTGTAAAGGTGCGGATCCTCAGTTTCGACGCCTTCCGGATTTCAATATATGCGTCGCAGTTTCCCCTGCCCCGCAGCGTCAGTTCGATCTCTCTGTCCGTATCGATCTGATACTCGCTGTATCCTTCCGGCAGAAAGATATCCGTATCTGTGCGGACCGGTATCATTTCGAAGCTCCTCTGACGCTTTCACGGACGGCGCATGTACCGATGGAAGTCACCTTCCGGGGAGCCTGTGCTTCCGCTGCCGGTACAATATCCAGTTCTTTATAGATCCAGTCATAGCCTTCGCTGTCGATCTTCTGGGCCAGGTCCGGACCACCGCTCATGACGATCTTTCCGTCGACCAGAACATGCGTGAATGCAGGCTTGATGAGCTCGAGGAAACGCTCATAGTGCGATACGACGATCATCGACATGCCTGTTTCGGAACGCAGATTGTTCAGGGCATCCGCGACAATGCGGATGGCATCGACATCCAGACCGCTGTCGATCTCATCGAGCATCGAAAGAGACGGCTTCAGCAGTTCCATCTGCACGATTTCATTTCTCTTCTTTTCACCGCCGGAGAATCCTTCATTCAGGAAGCGGTGGGCAAGATCTTCTTTCATCTGCAGATCATTGATCGTCTTTTCCATCGCCTTGATGAATGTAAACAGCGGCACCGGCGATTCCCGGCGGACATTCATCGCCGCCCGCAGGAAGTCGCTGTTGGTTACGCCCGGGATCTCCTGGGGATACTGCATTGCCAGAAACAGTCCGGCAACACTGCGCTCATTGACCGGCATCGCCAGCAGGTCCTTTCCGTCATACATGATCGAGCCTTGTGTGACGGTGTATTTCGGATTGCCCATGATTGCGGCCAGCAGGGTCGACTTGCCGTTGCCGTTGGGACCCATCAGGGCATGCACTTCATTCTCATTGACTGTCAGATCCAGTCCCTTCAGTATTTCCTTGCCTTCCACGCTGACATGGAGGTCTTTGATTTCAAGTGTTTTCATCATCTGTCACCTTTGCTTATATATAACCGCAATGGATTATAACATCATTCACGGTTTTCGTGTTGAAATACAATTATAAGCCATATTTCCCTGTTCACATACAATTCAGAATCGATAAATTGCATTTGTTACGCTGTTATCCTATAATGAGATGGCGCTTTTTTTTAAATAAGGAGGCTATATGAGCAATCTCTTGAAAAAGAACTGGTTCGTTATGCTGGTTGTACTGGTCTTTGCGGGGATCAGTATCTATTACATATACGATACGAACAAAGGCAAACTGAAAGGCAAAACCGTCAACGGAGAGGATGTCGTCTACGCGGTCAGCGGCGAAGATGTCACCGCTTCTGAATTCTATGATGAACTGTACAGAAATAACGGTTCCAACACACTGATCTCACTGTTTGAAAAGGCAGTTGCGGACGGCGGCGTTGAAACGACCGATACCCTGAAGGAAAACGCATCTGCGCAGGCGGATTCCATCATTGCCAACTTCCAGAACAACTACGGAAGTTCCTGGCAGACATATCTCAATACCGCTCTGGCAGATACCGGCTACGATGATCTGGAAAGCTATCTGCTGACGATGCTGAAGATCAATGAGCTCAGCGCAGACTACGCCAAGGCGAACTTCGATGATCTCAAGATCCGCGGCATCTCCTATATCCTGATCCAGTATGAGAATCCGGATAAAATCACCGCTGAGCCGACGGAAGACGAAAAGAAACGCATGCAGGCAGTCGATGACGCGCTGAAGACAGGCACCTTCGCCGATGCGGCGATCGCCTACAGCGAAGACACTTCCACCGCTTCAACCGGCGGCGTGCTAGGCATTATCGACAAGAATACTTCTTCTCTGGATTCCGCATTCCTGGAAGCAGCCCTGGCCCTGAACGAAGGCGCTGTCTCCGACTGGGTGCGTTCGGACAACTTCGGCTATTTCCGGATCATGTGCACAGCCGCAACACCGGAAACACTGGAAGCGGAAAACACGGAATCCGATCCGTACATGGATCTGGTCAGCTACTATGACACAACGCTGACAAACAGAGCAATCTGGGCCAAGGCTGAAGAACTCGGCATGGACTTCAAGGGCGACGAAACGCTTGAGAATACCATCAAAGACAGCCTCGGCGTCACTGAGGACTGAGGAGGAAGCAGGACATGAAAAAGACGAATATTGCACTTGCATCTCTGCTTGCCCTCTCGGTACTGACCGGCTGTAAAGATGCCCAGGCGAAGCTGCCTGACAGTTCCGAAGTCCTGATGACTGTCGGAAACAAATCCGTAACCAAAGGCGATGTCTACAGCATGATGAACCGCATGAACGGTGCCGCTGCCGCAATCAACGATGCCAGCCGGCTGATTGCCAGATTGGAAATCGATGTGACGGATGAAATGAAAGAATCCGCCCAGACAACGCTGAACAACTACAAAGAATACTACGGCGATACATTTGCCAAGCACCTTGAACTGATCGGCATGACGGAAGACGAATACAGAGATGACTATCTGATTCCGAGTCTGCAGGCAGCTGAGCTGACTTCTAAATATATCGATGAAAACTTTGATATCGTTTCGGTCCTGTATTCACCGGTCAAAGCCACCCTGCTTTCTTTCACAAGCCAGGATGATGCGAACAAGGCACTGAGCGCACTGAAGGACGGTTCCAAGGATCCGGAAACAGCCGCCAAGGAAAACAATTCCACAAGCACCGGCAAATCCCAGGTCTATACGATCGAATCCAGTTCTGTCGACTCGGCAGTCCGCACAGTTCTCAACAGCGGTTCGCCGGATGACGGATGGACGATGGTTCCGGCCAGCGACGGCGCTTCCTATGTCGTCATGCATATCGATGAAAATGATCCGGCCAAGTTCAAAGACGAAGTCGCTACCACCCTGGAATCCATTACCCAGGTACAGAATGACGCAACCGCCTACTGGTTCAAGAAATACGATTTCCACATCTATGACAAAACGCTGTATGATGCGGTAGCCGCTGATTATCCTTCCAATCTGGTCCAGGATCAGACGGATACGGACACCGCTGCAGCAGAGCAGTAAGAGCAGACGCAAGGTCTGCTTTTTTTCATATGCGTGGTATAATCGTTCTCGGAGGATTAACCAATATGTGTATTTTCTGTGACATTATTGACGGAAAGATCCCGTCCAAAAAGATATATGAGGATGAAAATGTCCTCGCCATTCTCGATATCTCCCAGGTAACCAAAGGCCATACGCTCGTCATGCCGAAGAAGCACTGCCGCAATATCATCGAAGCAGATGCGGAAACAGTATCACAGTGCACGGAAGCTGTCCGCAGACTGACAAAGCAGATCGTTGAAAACACCGGAGCAGCCGGTGCCAATGTACTGAACAACTGCGGTGAGACTGCCGGTCAGACCGTGGATCATCTGCACTTCCATATCATTCCCCGCTATACGGAAAATGACAGTATCACGATTGCCTTCAACCCTTCTGAGGAACAGGATCTGGACGCTGTCCTGGCACTGGTCAGAGGCTGAGCATGGCAACCGCTCTGTACTATCTCCACGATTCTCTGGCACCGGAGCCCAACCGCAAGCCGCGCTTCGGCGTCGGTGTCGTCATCTCTGCGGATCATAAGGTCCTTCTGGAACACCGGCAGGACAACTTCATGTGGGGAATCGTCTCCGGCGATATCCATGCGGATGAAACCTTCCGTCAGTGCGCCGCCCGCAAGACATTCGACGAAACCGGCATTCATGTCAGCGAAGCACAGCTGCGCGATCTGCGCATGTTCGATGATCCGACCCGTATCGTGTCCTTTGTCGAAGGCAATATCTACCGGATCGTTTCCATGGGATACTATGTCGATCTGTTCACCGCCCCGGAAACCGTCTGCGGCGATGAAAGCATTGAACTGTGCTGGGTACCGATCGAAGAGCTCTACCGCTATGACATCGTTGCCGTACACCGCGATATCCTTGAGGAATACTGCCGGATGAAAGGCTATCAGGTACGCCTGAAGTCAAGGATCTATCAGTCATTCTGATACACAAAAGAAGATCAGACGATCTTCTTTTTTCATGCATTCACCGTTTTCTGTTTCTGTGGATATCTGCCAGAACCTTCCGGATGCCCGCAAAGACTCTGCCGTTGAGTATATCCGTGATGCCGTCGACCGTGTCCCATGTCAGCCGGTCGGATACCATGACCATCTGCCGGATCGGTGTCGTATAGATCACTTCTCTGTCGATTCCTTCGACAATATCGGTATGGTCAAAGATATAATCGATCATTTTCATGGCCAGCCGTCCGGATGCGGTATGGGCAAAATCCATGAGGACGCTGTCCGCATCGAACATGCCCTGCTTCATCTGTGCCGGCACCTGTTTTCCGTATGCCTTCTCAAACAGATGCAGATCATGCAGTGTTTCCTGATCCGGTCTGTATACCGAAGAAAAGACTTCCTTTTCCCCTGTCACATGCACGGTTTCCTGCAGGCGGATGTCGCATACCGATGCGCCGGCCATGACTGTCAGATCGCCTTCTTCCAGCGTCCAGGCATGTCTTTGCGTATCAAAGAACGAAAGACGGTCATGATCCAGCAGGAAATGAAGACGGTCTTCTTCTCCCGGTTCCAGTTCAATACTGCCGAAATCCTTCAGTTCTTTCTTCGGCCGGAAGATACGGCTTTGCGGCATGGAGACATAGATCTGCACAACATCGCGTCCCCGGCAGGAACCGGTATTCTTTACCTTCAGGGAAACATCGATGCCGCTGTCTGTCACTGTGCATTTCAGATCCGACCATTCAAACGATGTATAGGACAGGCCGTGTCCGAACGGGAATGCGGCAGGAATATCCAGCGTATCATACCAGCGGTAGCCGGTGCACAGCATTTCCGTATAGGGAATGACCGGAGCCTGGCGGTCCTGGGTGAACAGCGGCGTATCTTCATAGCGCAGCGGCCATGTCTCGGCCAGACGGCCGGACGGACAGACATCTCCATACAGGATCATATCGAGGGCCCGGGCACCCATACTGCCGGAAAGATACGGCAGAAGCACTGCCTTCACCTGATCAAGCCAGGGCATTTCCACCGGACTGCCCGACTGTACGATTACGATCATATCCGGATTGATGGTGCTGAGCCGGGAAATCAGTGCATTGACCTGCGCATCGAGTTTCATATCCCGCCTGTCATACGTCTCGGATTCCTTTTCTTTCTGTCCGGTGATGAAGATCACCTTATCCGCCTTTGCGGCAATGGCACAGGCATAGGCACCGTCGTTTTCATCGGCATAGTAGAACGAAGTATGACGGCTGCGCAGACAGTCGAACAAAGTATGTTCATAATGCGCATTGACCCGGCTGGAGCCAAGACCCTGGCTGTACGGAGTTTTGGCATTGGTGCCGATCAGAGCGACTGTTTCGTTTTCACGGAGCGGCAGAATTCCGTCATTCTTTGCCAGAACAATGCTTTCACAGGCAGCTTTCAGCGCGATGTCATGCTGGAAGGAAAGATCATATTCCGTCTTTTTGAGGGGAGCCGATGTACGGGCGATCAGCTGACGCATACAGGTGCTTTCCTCATTGATGCGCGCCTCGGTAACCAGGCCTTTTTCATAGGCCTTCTCAACCCGTTCTTCAATACCGGTATTGCCGCCGGGCATCATAACATTCAGACCGCTGCGCACCGAAGCGACCGGATCGCTGACACCGCCCCAGTCGGAGATGAATGCACCGTCAAATCCCCAGCTTCTTGCGGTATCCATCAGTTCTCTGTTTTCCGCGCAGTAGTTGCCGTTGAGCCGGTTGTACGCGGTCATGATGGCCCAGGGATGGCTTTTCTTGACGGCAATCTCAAACTGACGGAGATAGATTTCCCGCAGCGTCCGCTCATCGATGACGCTGTCATAGGTATTGCGCAGATATTCGCGGTTGTTGCCGGCAAAGTGCTTGATACAGGCGGACACGCCGTTTTTCTGCAGACCCTTGATATAGGCTGCGGCCAGTTCGCCGGAGAGGACCGGGTCCTCGGAGAAATATTCAAAGTTTCTTCCGCACAGCGGATCTCTTTTATGATTGACGCCGGGTCCCAGCAGCATCCCTACCCCTGCTTCGATGCAGTCTCTGGCCAGGCTCTCCCCCGTCTCCTGCAGCAGTTCTTTATCAAAACTGCAGGCACTTGCACAGGCAGCCGGATAGGCGACTGCCTTTCTGGATACGGGGAAACCGAGTGTATCGGACTCTTCGACACGCAGACCATGGGGACCGTCTGCCGTCGTCAGGATCCCGTCATCATCGGAAGCGATCTGCCATTTGTTCAGGCCGGCAAATGACGATGCTGTTTTTCTGAATTCATTCCTGTCCATCTGCTTCATCCTTCACCAGTTTCTTCCGCAGGCCGGCACTGACCGCATGGGTCAGACGCAGCCATTCGTATTTCTCTTCTTTGGAGATGACTTCAAAGCAGGCATTCATCAGATCCATCTGCACGGTATCCAGCTCACTGCAGAATGCATTTCCTTTTTCCGTGACCGAGGCATGCATCGTGCCGGCATCCACCTGCAGATCGAGATAGCCTCTGGCATGCAGTTTCTCCATCGATGCCAGTACGCTGATCGGGGTAAAGCCGGTGAAATCAGCAGCTTCGTTCTGACCGCATGGCTGCACTGCCTTGCGCACCGCATCAAAGACCCGGATATCCTTCAGGGTCAGATCATAGCGCATCGCCAGCGTATGGAGATAGCGTTCATACATGCGGCTCATATAATACAGCGCCGTCTGGACGCTGTCCTCACGGGCATGATAAGGAACCCGGACCGTTTCTTCGCCGACCTTCATCGTCCCCGGCATGATCGGCACGGTCATGTCATCTCGGGCCGCATCGATCAGGAACCTGGCGATATTCAGACGCTGGGCCCGGTATGTCTCTTCGTCGAGAATATTCTTGTAGAAATCGTTGTAATACTGGAATACACCGGTCTTCATCTGCACGATCCTGGACAGGGTCAGATTCTTGGCAACCAGCGATCCTTCGGTACGGACGTAATAATAGACCGGTGCCTGCAGCGGTGCGATGGTTGCGACATGAAGCAGATATTCCAGATTGAATACGAAATCTTCGCAGAAACTCAGAGATTCATCCATGCGGATATGATTCTCTTCGATGATCTGCCGTTTGTAGAGCTTGTTCCAGAGAACGCCGAAATAGTAGTCCGACGGTGCTTCCATCATCAGATCGGCATACTGCCGCAGGGTCAGTACCTTCTCGGTGCTGATACTGGACTTGACGGAAAGCAGATCGCCGACCACCCGGTAGAACGAGGCAACGGTCAGGTCGCATTCTTTTTCCTGCATCGTCCGGACCAGAAGCTTGGTGGAATCTTCCGGAATCCAGTCGTCCGCATCGAGGAACTGGATATAGGTACCCTGCGCGATATCAAGGGCATGGTTGCGGGCTGCGGAAACCCCCGCATTCTCCTGATGGATGACTCTGACCCGGCTGTCTTTTTCCGCCATGGCATCCAGCAGGGCCGGGCTGCCGTCTCTGGATCCGTCATCGATCAGAATGACTTCGATATCCGTATACTCCTGGTGCAGGATACTGTCGACACATCTCCCGATGGCCTTTTCGGCATTATAAACAGGAACAATGATACTTACTTCAGGCATTGTCTTTACCTCCGCATGTATTCTCAGTATAGCACTGTCACCGTAAAAAAGCCTTCCGGGGAAGGCCTGTATCCTCTGGTTTATCTGCGTGAGCGCCAGATGTTCTGCTTTTGGGCCGCTTCGATCAGTTCCTGGCGGAAATCCGGATGGGCAATCGATATAAGCATCTCCGCTCGTTCCCAGGTCGTTCTTCCGGCCAGGTTGACCGCTCCGTATTCGGTAACGACGAAGTGATCCTGGCTTCGCGGGATCGTTACGATATCGCCTTTGAAATACGGTACGATGCGGGAATGGACTTTTCCCTGCTTGTCGGTATAGGTCGATGTCATGCATGCAAAGGCCTTGCCGCCCCTCGACATCGCTGCCCCGGTCAGATAATCGAGCTGTCCGCCGGTGCCGCTGATATGGCGGAATCCTGCGCTTTCTGCTCCGGTCTGACCGTAGAGATCGATCGAAATGCAGTTATTGATCGCCACCATGTTTTCCTGCAGGGCAATGACTTCCGCCGCATTGACATATTCCAGCGGCTCGGCAATGACGCCGGGATTCTCATCGGCCCAGTCATATAATGCATGCGATCCGAAGACCATGCCGGTGACGCCTTTATGGGGCTGGTAGGTCTTTTTCCGGTTGGTCAGCTTGCCTGCCTTAAACAGTTCATAATAGGCATCTCCGCACAGTTCCGTATGCATGCCCAGATCTTTCAGATCAGAACGGCACAACATCTTTCCGACGACATTGGGCAGTGCACCGATGCCCAGCTGCAGCGTCGCACCGTCTCTGATATACGGCAGAATATGTTCCGCGATGGCAATATCCGCTTCTGATGCTTCGGGAATCGGAAACTCCGGCAGCGGATCATGCGGACCCTCAACCACATAATCGACATCGCTGATGTGAATGCTTTCCTCAAAACCGCCGTATATCTTCGGCAGATGTTCATTGACTTCAAGAATCACGATATCCGCTTTATCGAGAATGCCTCTGGCGACACCGGTAGCACAGGACAGATTGAAATAGCCGTGACGGTCCATCGGGGTTACGCACATCATCGCCACATTGACAGTCAGAAAATGGCGGTAGTAAGGCACGACATTGCGGAAGATCATCGGTATGTAATTGCATAATCCCCGGTCGCACAGCTGCCTTTCATAGGCGGAGCAGTGCCAGCTGTTGTATATGAAATGTGTCCGTTCAGGATCGCATTCCGCTGCTCTGACCGGTCCGAAGGAAAGATTGCCGCGGATCTTGACGTCATATAATTCTTCTTTCCGTTCTGCCAATGCCGCATCGAGAAGGACAGGAAAGCAGACATTGGTGCTGTAGTCGACCCAGTCGCCGCTTTTCACGGCATGTACAGCCTGCTGCGGCGTACGCAGCTTGGCCATATATTCCTGTACATAGGTATTCATGATATTTTCTCCGTTCCATGCGCATACATGGTCATCCGTCTTCATTGTAGCAAAAAAAGAAGGAACAATTGTCCCTTCTCATAATGCTTTGAGTCTTTTCAGCATCGTTTCCCTTGCCTTGTTTTCCAGTGTATCGTCGATCGGTGCAAGTTCCACATGGCCATAGTTCTTTTTCAGCGCTCTGGCGATCAGCGCATCGGCGATCATCGGATTCTTCGGCAGCAGCGGTCCGTGCATATATGTCGCCAGCACCTGGCCGTTCATGAATCCTTCGTATTCATTCCCGAAGGTATTTCCCTGTCCGCTGAGAACTCTGCCGAAGGGTGTGCTGACATTCTTTGTCTGGCCGCCATGGTTTTCAAAGCCGACTGCTTTGAAGGTTTTTCCGTCCATCGTCGTTTCCACTGCGATATTGCCGATACAGCGGTGATCGCGGTCCGTGGACTCGGTGTAATAATCGAAAATGCCCAGACCGTCGATCGTCTTTCCGTCCTGGTCGCGGTAGTACTGTCCGAAGAGCTGGTAGCCGCCGCAGATCAGCAGAAATGCGGTGCCGCTGTGCATGGCATCGATGATGTTCTGCTTCCTTGCGATCAGGTCTTCATAGATCAGCGACTGTTCATGGTCAGCGCCGCCGCCCATGAAGAACAGATCATAGTCCGCAATATCCGCCTTCTGGCCCAATGTGCATGTATCGACCGTGCATTCGATATTCCGCTTCTGCGCCCGGACTCTCAGCACTTCGGCATTGCCCTTGTCGCCGTACAGATCCATCAGATCATGATACATCCATAGTATTTTCAGTTTCATTTTCCAGCCTCCCGGCGCAGCAGAGCGCGGGTCGAATGCAGCGCGGTATAGGTCGCCATGATATAGCTGAGCATATGCTGTTCATTCAGCCAGTGCACCGCGTCCTTCGCGTTTTCGATGACGATGATCCGGTCTTCCAGGCCTTCGTATTTCAGACGCAGAGCCATGTCGTAGGCTCTTAAGCCCGAACATACGATCGTTTTGATATTGGGAATGTTCAGTCTTTCAAAATGGGCATCCCAGATCCAGCTGACATCGTGTCCGTCCTGGTCGTTGTCATTGAGCAGGATGCACAGGTTCATGTCTTCGCTGCGGCCGGTGATGTATTTCATCGTTTCATTCGTTCCGGTCGGATTCTTGATCAGATTGATATAGCACGGCTCGGACAGTTCAAAGCGTTCGTTTCTTCCCTCTTTGATTTCAAAGGTGGAGAACACCTGATCGGCAAAGGACGGATCCAGACGCAGCGTCTTCATCACCGCCAGTACACCGGCACAGTTATAGACACCGTAGATGGTGTTCAGGAAGGTATGGAATTCCTTCCCCTGCCAGGTGAATGTCTGGTTTCCGAAGTCTGCTTTTTCAATGTATACATCCGGCTCGATCACACCGAAATGGTCATAGGGACAGTGAAAGCGTCCGATATGGGAATACTGATAGTATTCATACTGCAGCGCTCTGCCGCAGCGCGGACAGAACTTTCCTTCCGATGCCTCATCCGTCTGTTCTCTGGAGAGCGCATTGCGTCCGACGGAGAAATAGCTGATCTTTGCCCGGTGGGCGGTATCCGCGATCCGCAGCGTATTGGGATCATCTCCGTTCAGGATGATATGCCCGTCAAAATCTTCCGTAACTTCCTGGATCCGCCGGATGATCGTTTCCATCTCTCCGGCCCGGTCGAGCTGGTCGCGGAAGAAGTTATTGACGATCAGATGGGTCGGCTTCAGGTTTTTGAACTGCCGGTAGAGCGTCAGTTCATCGACTTCAATGACCGCCGCATCCGCCCGGATATTGAAATCGCTGTCAGAGGAAGCCGCCAGCAGCGAAGCGATGCCGACATTGAGATTGTCGCCCCGGCGGTTGTTGATGGTTCTGAGTCCGGCTGCCCGCAGCGATTCCGCAATCAGATTGTTGGTCGTCGTCTTGCCGTTGGTTCCGGTGACCAGGATCACGACCGGCGGCATTTTGAATTTCTGAATGAAATCCGGATCCATTTTCAGTGCCAGCGTACCGGGAAACGATCCGCCCCTTCCCGCCTTCTGCAGCAGCGCATGCGCCAGCTGTACGATTTTCAAACGTATATCCATACCGTGATTACTGCGCTTTCTTCGGCTTATAGAACTGTCTGTTTTCCAGAGCGAACAGCTTGGATGTCCAGCCTCCTGCCGGCGTGGATTCCAGGGCATGGGTGATCGTGTTCATTCTCGCATCGAGATTGTCGATCAGGCTCAGCACTTCCGCTTCCATGACCATCGGCAGAACCGGTGAACCGAATTCATAGTGTCCGTGATGGGAAAGGATCATATGATGCAGAAGAATGCATTCCTCGGTATCATCCAGATCCAGACGGGCAGCGACTTCCGTCAGCCAGCCGTTGGCCAGAGAGATATGCCCTTCCAGTTTTCCTTCCAGTGTATATTCCGTCGATACCGCTCCGCTCATTTCCGCGGTCTTGCCGATATCATGGATCAGAGCGCCGGAAATCAGCAGATCGTGGTTCAGCTGGGGATAATGGCGGCAGATATCCTCTGCCATCGATGCCATCGAAAGCGAATGCTCGGACAGACCGCCGAGATAGCTGTGATGGATCCGGGACGCTGCCGGATAGGAGAAATAGCGGTCGCCGATCAGTTCCAGCAGACCGGTGACGAGCTTCCGGTAATTCTCATTCCGGATCGACCCGAGATATTCATCCAGGCTGCGCCGGCGCGCTTCTTCGGGCTGGGCTGCCGAGATCAGATATTCTTCCAGTTTCACCTGGTTTTCATCAATGGCGGAAGCCCGGGCGACCCGCAGCTGCAGGCTGCCGTTATACAGCAGGACATCAAAGGCAAACTGCACGATCCTTCCGGTCTTGACAACCTCAAGATCGGCCGGTTTGACATCCCAGTATTTTGCGTCGATCGTTCCGGAGCTGTCCTGCAGTACCAGATTCAGATATGGAGCGCCTTTGGAAGTTGTTCCGTTTCTGCATTCCTTGACGAGCAGCGGAATATCATACCGCTCTCTTTCTTTCATATCTTTAATTTTGACCATCATTCCACTCCGTTTCTTCCATGACCTTCTGAATATCTTCATGGTCATATCCCTGCTGTGCGCAGGATGCATATACGCGTTTCTTCAGTTCGTTTCCCGCGTATTTCCGCTTATAGTGCCGGACTGCTTTGGCAGCGGCTGCCCGCAGATTCTCTGTTTCTTTTTCTTCAATGCCGGCAAAATCGATTTCACTGATCACCCGGTCGATCATTGCGCCTTCATAGCCCTGCTGCAGCAGCTTGGTGCGCAGGGTGCTGATCAGCCGGCGGACCGATCCGCCTTCATGCGTGCGCATGACCTTACGGGCATACTGCATGGCATGATCCGGCTGCTGTCCGCTGATTTCATCCAGATTCTTTTCGATCAGACTTTCATCTATGCCCTTCTTCTTCAGATCATCATGGATCCGGCGGGGACCGTGCAGCGAAGCGCTCATCGATCTGACCGTGCTTTCGCAGTAGCGCTCATCATCGATATATCCGTGCTTCTTCAGACGTCCGATGACCGTATCCGTCTGCTCTGCACCGCATTCGGTATTCTCTTTGATCCAGGTGCGCATCTCCGCTTCGCTGCGGTCCTTTGCGGCAAGCTTGCGGATGCATCTCTGGTAGGTACGGGCAATCAGACTGAGGCTGTGCAGTTTCTGTACGGCAGTGCCGTTCAGTTTCATGCCGGCCTTCAGGTTCTGGACATCATAATCATCCAGACTGATCTGATACCCGGTCTCTTTGCGGCTGCTGTCTTCCACGGTCACATCGACATAGGTATCCTTCAGTGCTGTCTTTGTGACGGTCACGCTTTCCGTATGGTCCCGGATGACTCTTTCATATACCTGGATGATGTTCTGAAAGAAGATTTCGGAGCTGTACGGCTTTACCTGCTGTACGCATCTTTGAGAAATCGCGGAAAGCTCCGCATCGCTCAGTCGGACAAACTGTTCCAGACGGTCCGCAAAGTCCTCCGGCGAGGAAAAATACCAGCCGGTCTCTCCATCGATCAGCAGATCGGCGAGAACTTCATCCCTGCGGGCAAACAGCGGCAGTCCGGAAGCGAGCGCTTCGATGAATGTCATGCCCTGTGTTTCCGAAAGGCTGGCAGAGACAAAAGCATTGGCAGCCCGGTAGAAATCCGGAACCTGGTTGGCAGGCCGCGGACCGGCCAGCCGGACCATGTCTGAAATGCCGAGCTGTTCTGCCATCTCCTGCAGATGACCGAAATCAGGTCCGCCGCCGACGATCAGCAGCTTCACCGGTATTTTCCGTTTATCTGCCTCGGCAAATCCCCGGATAACAAGATCCAGGGCTTTTTCTTCCGCCAGACGGCCGACATAGATGATGACCCTGTCCTTTTCACTGAAGCCGAATTCCCTGCGTATTTCCGTATACAGCTCAGGATTGAGCAGGTCCGGCGAAAAGCTGTCCAGCGGCAGACCGGTCGGAATCACTTCGATTTCCCGCGATACCCGGTATCCCTCCAGCAGTTCCTTTGTCTTTTCGCTCGGGGTGATGACTTCATCGGTGCTGTCGCCGACCAGTCTTGAGGCAATGGCGACGCCCTTCTTCATCCAGCCGTCGAGTATCTCCGAATGCAGGAAATTCAGATAATGGGTATAGTCTTCATAGGTCGTATGATAGGTTGAAACGATCGGTATATCGAGGCGTCTTGCGCAGATCCGCGCAAACATGCCGACGCCGAATTCGGTCTGCACATGGATGATATCCAGATGCAGCTTTTCGATTTCCCGCAGGGCTTCTTCATGGATCGGTCCGGTCAGATTATAGCCATAGAGAAACTTCAGCTTCACACCGGCAAGCCGCAGGATATGGCCGGTCTCATCCCATTCATAGCCCATCAGGCCGTTATATGTCGCAACCACGTATACATCGTGGCCGTGTTCTGTCAGTTCACGGTACAGAATATTCGTACTGTTGGCAACGCCGTTGATATCCGGCGGAAACGTGTCTGAAAACAGTCCTATTCTCATTCAGATTCTCCTTCGTTGTTCATCGCTGCAGAGGTATATGTCCGCGGCACAGCGATTTCTTTTTCGCTGATGGGCACCGGCGGCAGAGATTTGGCATAGAGATATGCGCATGTACCGATGATCAGTGTCTGATAGTATGTCACAAACCGCCACAGCAGCATGATTGATACTGCATCTACTGTATCAAATATCGTCGAAAACATCAGCACAAATGTCGCTTCCGTACCGCCGCTGGAACCGGGCATCGGCAGAAATGCATTGACCATTGCCACAAAAGAACTCAGCGATATGATATCCAGAAGCCTCTCCGGCCCGATCGGGATATGCAGTGCTTTGGCACAGAAGTACGGCACACTGTAGTATATGACAAGCCGGGTCAGATTTTCCAGTCCAAGCAGCCAGATCATCTTTTTATGGGTCTGCAGCACGACGAGCTCACGGGCAAAATCCTGCAGCAGTCCGTCCAGTTTCCGCAGAGCGGCTTCTTCATCCCTGACGATATGCAGCTTTGAAGCGATATGAATGCCCTTCGTCGTCAGCCATGTATAGAACTTCGGCGAGCGGGTAAGCAGCCAGAGAAATACGATGATTGCGGAGCTGATGGCAAATCCGCCCAGAACGATCAGGAAGAACTGTGAATAATTGCTGTAGAAATAATGAAAACGCATGATCAGCAGGAACAGCACGAACAGCGTCATCACCGACTGATACACGATGAAATCAAGCCATAGTATACCGGCGGAATGGGCTGCCGGGATCCCCTGCCGGTGAAACAGAAATGCCTGGGCGATCTGACCGCCGCTGGCACCCGGTGTGATACCGCAGAACAGTCCGGCTGTATATGCATTGAGAAAGCCCTGTTTCAGCGTGTAATGGGGATGGGCCTGATTGCATTCGTATTTCAGACCCCAGCCATGCAGTACTCTTTCAAAGATCATCAGGCAGATGATGCCGATGAGTCCGGGGATACTGACCGAGCGCAGCACGGAAAAGATTTCTTTCCCGTCATGGCGGACCGTCACAAAAAGAACGCAGCCCGTCAGGAGCACGATCAGTCCTATATTGAATGCGGGTGAACGCATCCATTCCTTCAGTTTGTTCTTCATATATCCATTATACTCCTGCCGTACGCACAGTCATTCATCTGCAGCGTTGGCGCCCTTTCAACATCTGGTGGCAGAAGCCCGTTTTTATAATATAATTTCGTTGGGCACTGTTCTATCGTTCACGGGAATCTTTCAAAGATTCTTAAAAAACTGATCAGGAACAGATATATTACAATGTCTCTGTGAGGAACTTATGAAAGTACTGCTGTATTTCGAAGATGAAGAACTGATCGGACAGTCGGGAATCGGACGGGCCATGCGCCATCAGAAACAGGCGCTCGAATATGCCGGCATCGACTATGCGACCAATCCGCGTTCGCAGGATTATGACATTCTGCATATCAATACAACCGGTGCAGCTTCGCAGATCGTTATCCATAATGCCAGGAAAATGGGAAAACCTGTCATTTACCATGCCCATTCCACCAAAGAGGATTTCCGGAACAGCTTTAATTTCTCCAATCTGGTTGCGCCTTTTTTCAACCACCGGATCGTTTCGCTGTACCGTTCCGCCGATGCCCTGATCACCCCGACCCCCTATTCCAAACGGCTGCTGGAGGGATACGGTCTGAAGATGCCGGTCTATGCCATCTCCAACGGCATCTGCCTGGAAGACTATGCAAAAGACACCGAGCGGGAAAATGCATTCCGTGAATATTTCCATCTCTCCCCGCAGGAAAAGGTCATCATCAGCGTCGGTCTGCTGTTTGAGCGCAAAGGACTGATCGATTTCATGGAAGTTGCCCGGAACATGCCGGAATACACATTCATCTGGTTCGGCAGTCTTTCCAGGATCCTGCTGTCTTCCAAAGTCATCAAGGCACTGGACAGAAAACCGGATAATGTCATACTGCCCGGATATATCAGCGGCGATATCATCAAAGGTGCCTTCTCCGGTGCCGATGCGTTCTTCTTTCCTTCCTATGAAGAAACGGAAGGCATTGTCGTTCTGGAAGCACTCGCCTCCGGACAGACGGCCGTGCTGCGCGATATCGGTGCCTATGATGCCTGGGCCGTTTCCGGCAAAAACTGCTGGCTCGGCACATGCAATAAAGATTTCGAGACGATCCTGCGGGGCGTGATTGAAGGAAGACTGCCCCGTACCGGCAGCGGCGGATACCAGGTAGCTGCCGACCGGAATATCAGAATCATCGGCCAGCAGCTGAAAGCAGTCTATGAATCCGTTCTGCGCAGATCCGCGCAGGCACAATAAAAGAGATGCGCTGTTGCACATCCCTTCACCGTTTCATTCAGAGCAGAAATCCGAACTGCTCTTTTTCTTTCATGCCGTACAGGAATGCCTCCAGCAGATCCGCACAGGCTTTGAAATCGCCAAGGTCGATCATCTCAATGCTGGAATGGGCATAGCGGCTGGGTACGGAAATGACACCGGAAGGCACGCCGCCGGCTGCCATATGCAGTGCACCGGCATCGGTGCCGATACCTGTGAAGATTTCCATCTGGTACGGAATACTGTTATCTTCCGCCAGTTTCTGCATGAATCTCCAGACGCTCTTTGCGGCCAGAAGACTGCCGTCCATGACCTTGATGCCGGCTCCTTTTCCAAGAGCCAGCGTATTGTCCATCATCGCTTCCGGTGTATCGGAGACAGCGGTCGTATCAACTGCAAGAGCGACGTCCGCATGGACCGTGTCCGCAGCCGCATGGGCACCCCGCAGTCCGACTTCCTCCTGGGTCGAGAAAATGCCGACAAGCGTTCCGTGTACCTTCGAGAAGTCTGTATTTTCAAAGGCACTGATCAGCAGTGCACAGCCGCAGCGGTCATCAAATGCATGGCCGAAAGCGCGGTTCTTTCCTGCTTTTGTATACGGTGTATCCCAGGTAACCTGATCGCCGGTCCTGACACCCAGCGCAGCTGCTTCTTCGGCATCGGCCGCACCGATATCGATATACAGTTCTCTGTAATGGCGGATCACAGAAGTATTGTCAAACTTCTGCATATGGGCGCTGATCGTACCGATCACACCGGGCAGTGCCCCGTTTTCACCCCAGACGAATACCTTCTGCGACAGCAGGATCCTGTCATCATGGCCTCCGAGTTTCTCAAACCGCAGCAGTCCGTTCTTCTCGATCTTTTTGATAATGAATCCGACTTCGTCCGCATGGGCGCTGACTGCCAGTACCGGTCCGTCAAAGGCGCCTTTTTTCGTAACGATCAGATCGCCGAGCCCGTTAACGCAGATCTCATCTGCTATTGAGTTCAGTCTGTCTTTGATAAACGAGATGACTGCCTGTTCCTGACCGCAGGCCCCGGGCAGTTCCAGAAGCTGTTTCAGAAGTTCTTCCATGGATATTCCCCTTTCATGATTCAAATCCCTGCATCCGGTCCATGATTTCATACAGTTTCAGATACGGTTCATGGATCATCCGCACTTCATCGCCGAATTCCATCATGCGCTGACTGTCGGTATTGACCTGCCATAAAGGCAGATCAGGGCTGTTCGGGTCACCGTCCGTGACAAAGCGGACCCAGTATGCATGCATTATATCACTGAGCTGACGGTCATATGCGTCATAGAGCTTCGATCCTTCGGGAATGACACCGAACGTATAGACCATCTCGCCGCTGTGCCAGCTCGAAAGACGTCCGTTGTGCTTTGAGAACAGATATTCATAGACCGGTATATCCGATTCCACTGCCAGACGGTTCAGGCAGTAATGGGAATAATTGAAGAATACTGCACCGTAGATCTGTGCCCAGTACCGGTCTGCTTCAATATCGTTCTTCGCCGGATACAGGGCAAGTACTTCATCGGCGTATTCACCGAAAAAGGTTCTGATCCTGTCTTTGTAGTTCTTCATGGACGCATGGGAGAAGATGATGAACGGTCCGCTTTCTTCGGTATTGAATCCATGCAGCAATGCGCTTTCGTTATGCACGCCGCTCCGGCGCAGCGCATACGGACTGTCCGGCAGGACCGTACCGTCAATGGTCACATGATGCTGTGTTTCCTGTTCCCCGACGATCTGTTCCGCGGGAATTTTCCGCAGATCATCGAGCGATGCACAATTGTACCGGGCCAGCAGTTCTTTTGAAGATGCCAGTGCTTCTTCCAGTGTCCGGTACGAGTGCGGAGGCTGTACGGAAGATACCGTACTGCTTTCCAGGATGGCTCTGTCAAACAGACCGGATGCCAATGGACTGACGCATAATGCGTCCACGCATACCGCACCGGCGGATTCGCCGATGACCGTGACATTGTCCGGATCGCCGCCGAACGATGCGATATTGTCTTTGACCCACTGCAGCGCCTTGATCTGATCGAGCAGACCGTAATTGCCGGAGGTTCCGTCTTCTTTCAGAGCCTGTTCATCCGCAAGGAATCCGAACACACCGAGACGGTAGCCCATATTGACACAGATGACACCGTCCTTCGCATAGCCTTCACCGCTGTAGTCCGCATACCATGGCTGTCCTGTCTGCAGCGATCCGCCATGAATATAGACAGCCACCGGACAGTCCTTCACATCCCCTGCCGGTTTCCATATATTCAGATACAGACTGTCTTCGGATACCGGTTCCCGGTAATTGTCATGCAGAGAAATCTGATAATCGTGGCAGCCGATGATCTGTGCCAGTGAGTTATAGATCGGCAGATTCGTGCTCTGCATCGACATCGGCGCGAAATGATCGCAGACCCGTACTTCTGTCCAGGATTCCGGATCCTGCGGTGCTTTCCAGCGCAGTTCATCCACCGGCGGCGCTGCATACGGGATACCCGCAAATACCTCAATACTCTGATCCTGACTGAAGACGCCGGATACCGGACCGTACTGTGTTTCATAGACATCTGTTGAAACGGGATTCTTATGATTCACAGCCGGCACTGCCCTGACCGGAGGCCATGTCAGCCGGAGAATCAATGCGAATACACCGATATAGCTGATCCAGGCAAGACCTTTCACAAACCATTGCATATGCACAACCCTTCTGCGGTAGAACAGCAGCCAGACAATGATCCAGGTGACAAGCATCACCCAGCCGGGCATCGTATTTTTATTCAGTTCAAGAACAGCTGTAAACAGACAGTTCAGCAGAACAAAAAATATCCAGAACAGTACTTTCATAATCATTCTTCTTTCCTGCATCATTATGCCACAGTTTCATATCCCGTACGAATCATATGAACCGCAGAAAACACATACAGAAAAAGAGACAGCCATTTCTGACTGTCTCCTGTCTGATTCATTCAGATGCGCTTATTCAGCGTCCTGGATCTTAGCCTTGTTGACGAGCTTCGTGTAACGTGTCTTTGCATCAGACAGCGTCTTTGCGAATGCTTCTTCCGCAGCTTCTGTTCCTCTGATCTTCGGCAGGTTGAAGTAACGAGCCTCGTTCATCAGGAAGTCATGGAACTTGTCCCAGTTCGGTTCCTTGGAATCGATCTGCAGCGGTTTTTCAAGACGCGGGTCATAACGGTACAGTGTGACATAGCCGCATTCAACAGCTGCCTTCTGTACCAGCGGTGCCTTGACCAGACCGCCCTTGATACCCTGTTCAGCACACGGGCAGTATGCGATAACGATGGAAGGTCCGTCATAGCTTTCAGCTTCTTTCAGAGCCTTGATCGTCTGCATCTGGTTAGCGCCCATGGATACGGATGCGACATAGCAGTGACCGTATTCCATAACGATCTGTCCGAGGTCCTTCTTAGCCATAGCCTTGCCGCCGGCAGCGAACTTCGCGATGGAAGCAGCCTGGGAAGACTTGGAGGACTGTCCGCCTGTGTTGGAGTAGACTTCTGTATCCAGTACGAGAACGTTGACATTCAGGTTGTTTGCCATGACATGATCAAGTCCGCCGTAGCCGATATCATATGCCCATCCGTCACCGCCGACGATCCATACGGACTTGCCGACGAGATCTCTTTCCATATCCAGGAGAACCTTGACGTTCTCATTGGAGGAAGCCTTGACAGCAGCGACGAGCTTGTCCTTGACAGCTCTCTGTGCATCTCTGTCATCCTTGGCAGCCATGTATGTCTCGAAGCAAGCCTTCAGTTCAGGCTCAACTGCATCGAGGTTGTCTTCCATGACCTTGAGGATCTTGGAGGACTTGTAGGACTGTGCAATTGCCATACCGAAGCCGTATTCAGCGTTGTCTTCGAACAGCGAGTTAGCCCATGCGACACCATTGTCATCCTTATCCGTTACGAACGGTGTGGAAGGTGTGGACGAGCAGTAGATCATTGTACAGCCGGTAGCGTTGGCAACGAGCATGTCTTTGCCGAACAGCTGGGAAGCCAGTCTGTAGTACGGAGCTTCGCCGCAGCCCGGGCAGCATCCGCTGACTTCGAAGTAAGGCATCATCAGAGAAACTGCCTGAACAGTGTTGCTGTTGGCAACATACTGCGGCTTGTACTCTGTTTCCTTGTACAGATAATCTGCGACCGGTTCCTGGTTTGTCTGTGTAACGACATCTGCCGCACTCAGAGCCTTTGTCGGACATACTGTCAGACATACGCCGCAGCCTACGCAGTTCATTGTGGACAGCTGGATTCTGTAAACCAGACCGTCATCCTTGGCACCCTTGTACAGAGGTGTCGGTTCCTTTGTCTGGAAGTCAACGCCGTTGGCTTCAGCGATTTCCTTCGCCTTGGCAGCTTCTTCCGGTGTCAGCAGGAACGGACGGATCGTAGCATGCGGACATGCGAATGCACACTGACCGCACTCAACGCACTTTGCAGCATCCCATACCGGAACCTGCGCAGCGATGTTTCTCTTCTCACGGAATGCGACATTCTCCGGAATGGATCCGTCGAGAACACCGTACTTCAGGAAGGAAGAAACAGGCATGTCATAGCCTTCCAGAGAGTTGATTCTCTGCAGGTTGTTATCGAAGTATTCATCGCCTGTCGGGATGATCAGGGATGCATTGTAAGTCAGATTCTCCCATTCCGGCTTGACTTCGATCTCAACGAGACCGCTCTTGCCTCTGTCGATGGCAGCGATGTTGTTGTTTACAACATCTTCACCCTTACGGGCATATGTGTGACGGGCACTGTCCTTCATCAGTTCGACAGACTTGTCATACGGCATGATCTGTTCATTCAGAGCGAAGAATGCACTCTGCAGGATCGTATTTGTATGACGGCCCATATGTGTTTCCAGAGCAATCTGGTTGGCGTTAATGATATAGAACTTCGCCTTCTTCTTTGCCAGCTGAGCCAGCAGACGGTTCGGAAGTCTGTTTTCAACTTCGGAAGCGTCCATAGTGGTGTTGAGCAGGAATGTTCCGCCTTCCTTCAGGTCGCGGATCATATCGAACTTATAGCAGTAGGATTCCAGTGAGCAGGAAATAAAGTCAGCCTTGTTGATATAGTACGGGCTGTGGATCGGGCTCTTGCCGAAACGCAGATGCGAACGTGTAACGCCGCCGGCCTTCTTGGAGTCATATGCGAAATATGCCTGAGAGTACAGATCCGTGTTGTTGCCGATGATCTTGACAGTGCTCTTGTTTGCACCGACAGTACCGTCGGAACCCAGACCATAGAACAGACAGCTTGTGTAATCCGCATCAACCGTGATATCAACCGGTGCCAGAGACAGATTTGTTACATCGTCTTCGATGCCGATCGTGAATTCTTCCTTCGGTTCATCCTTCTTCAGTTCTTCATAAACTGCATTGATGTGCGAAGGGTTCGTGTCCTTGGAGGACAGACCGTAACGGCCGCCTACGATTGTCAGATCTGTGTGCTTGCGCAGTGCATAGCAGACATCCAGATACAGCGGTTCTCTTGCGCCCTGTTCCTTGGAACGGTCGAGAACAGCGATCTTCTTGACAGTTGCCGGCAGTACGGATTCCAGATACTTCTGGGAGAACGGACGGTACAGATAAACCTTGATCAGACCGACCTTTTCGCCGCGGGCAACGAGCGTGTTGATCGTTTCTGTGATTGTATCTGTGACAGAGCCCATAGCGATGATGACGCGCTCAGCATCCGGTGCGCCGACATATACGAACGGAGCATATTCACGGCCCGTATGATCGCTGATTGCCTTGAAGTACTTGGCAGCGATATCCGGAACTGCTTCATAATGCTTGTTCTGTGCTTCAGCAGCCTGGAAGTAGATGTCATCGTTCTGGGAGCCGCCGCGGGTAATTGCGTTTCCGTGCGGGTTCAGAGCCTTCTTGCGGAATGCTTCGACCTTGTCCATCGGGAGCAGAGATTTCAGGAAGTCATAGTCCATGACTTCGATCTTGTCGATTTCGTGAGAAGTACGGAAACCGTCGAAGAAGTGCATGACAGGTACAGAACCGTCAATGGCGATCAGGTGCGCTGCGCCGGCCAGGTCCATACAGTCCTGAACGGAGTGCGAGCACATCATGACTATACCGGTCTGACGGCATGCATAAACGTCCTGGTGGTCGCCGAAGATGCTCAGTGTATGTGTAGCAAGAGATCTTGCCGCAACATGAACGACACCCGGCAGTAATTCACCCTTCAGTTTGTACAGGTTCGGGATCATCAGCAGCAGACCCTGGGATGCTGTGAATGTAGCAGCCAGAGCACCTGCCTGCAGAGCACCGTGAACAGCGCCGGCAGCGCCGCCTTCAGCCTGCATTTCAACTACTTTTACCTTGTCGCCGAATACATTGGTACGTCCTGCAGTCGCCCAAGCATCGACATTTTCCGCCATCGGTGATGACGGAGTGATGGGATAAATACCGGCAACTTCTGTAAACGCATACGCGCTGTGAGCAGTCGCAGTATTGCCATCCATGGCTTCGAAAACCTTTTTGTTTTCAGTACTCATATTTCCTCCTGTTTTTGCCTGTTATATTATACTCCAGCAAACCCTAAAAATATATAGAGCTTTCACACATTCACATTGACATTTCCGCACAGCCGCCATACAATCAAAATTTTTTTTACTGTCCTGCCGGAGCGTATAAAGTACGGATTTCCGCCAGTGCAGGGGACATCCCGGAAACCGTCTTCACCGCCCGCTGTCTGTCTGCCTGTGAGGCAGGATTGACAGACGGCACCATGATGACATCGCAGCCGGCCCGCCAGGCCGCTTCCACACCGAAGGATGTATCTTCGATCACTGCCGTTTCCGCCGCTGAGACATGCATCTTTGCCATAATTTTTACATAGATTTCCGGATCCGGCTTTTTCGCGGATACTTCATCGCCGCAGATCATTTCCTCAAACCATGGCAGAAGATCTGTCTTAGCCAGTCTTTCCATGGTCAGAGACCGGGGTGTCGATGTGGCAGCCGCCAGCCGGTATCCGTCCTTTTTCAATTCCTGCAGTGTTTCCATGACACCGGGCAGTGCCTGTACATGTTCTCTGATCAGTGACATGCCGGTTTCTCTGGCCTCTTTCAGCATCTTTTCTCTCTGTTCATCCGGAATATCCGGGGTATGTTCCTTCAGGACCTTTTCCAGCTGCTTTCCGGAAATGCCTGTGACATAGTCATGGCGGAAGGAAGGACAGTCATACCTGTCCGCAATCATCTGCCAGGCTTCGCCCCAGAGCTGTTCGGTATTGAGCAGGGTTCCGTCCACATCGAAGATCACCGTGCTTATCTTTTTCATATATTTCTCCGCAAAAAAGGATGCGCAGTGCATCCGTTCAGTTCAGTTCATCATGAAGCTGCGATTTCACCGTATCCATGATGACTTCAAATGTACGCTCGGCGAACTCTTCCTGATCGATGACGCCGTTCTGGAAGTCTTCGACGATCTGCTTCATGTCTTCCATATCCAGGGTCATGATCCCGGCATTCATCAGGATCCGTCCCTTGCTTTCCCTGAGTCCGGGTACCGGCTGCTCATAGCGCACATCGTTGTTTTCGATCCGAATCGTCTCATTTTCAAAATCAAATGTGATCCTGTCCATCATGACTCCTTCTATTCACCGCGAGAACCAGTGTTTTTCCAGATATCTGCCGACGCCGTCATTGGCGACATCGTATTCGGTAATATCATCCGCAATTGCCTTGACCGCATCCGATCCGTTCAGCAGGCATACGCCCCAGGCAGCTTCCTGCAGCAGACCGATATCGTTTTCCATATCGCCGAAAGCGATGAATTCCGACAGCGGGATATTGTGCTTTTCGCTGTAGCGCTTCAGGGCGACACCCTTATTGACACGGGGATTGAGGAACTCGATCGTCACATGGCCGTATCCTTCGAACGTCTTGACCCATGTCCAGTCCGGATCGGCATGTTTTTCGGCCTCTTCGATCAGCTGCGGCATCTGCTCCGGCAGAATATGCACTTCGATCTTGCCGGTCGGAACTTCATACATGAAGCGGGCTTCGCCGGTGACGACATGGGAATGATTGCGCCGCTGCGAATCCGCCAGGAAGTCATCCATCCGCAGAGCTGCGATATGGTCATAGCCGCTGACATAGACAAGCGGGTTCAGGTCCATCTTCTCCAGAAATTCAACGATCGTCCTGATCTGATCAGGCTGCAGCGGATAGAACTTCTCGATCGTTCCGTCGCTCAGGTCATACAGTTCGCCGCCGTTCATGCCGATGGCAAAGTCAAAAGGAAACCCGAGTTCCCATTCTTCCGCTTTTGCCAGGATCCGCCGGTCCATCGGTCTGCCGCTGGCCGGTCCAAACAGGACGCCCTGGGCATGCATGCGCTGGATCGCGCTTCTGGTCAAAGGCATCAGCGTGCCTCCTTTGGGGCACAGTGTATCATCAATATCTGCAGTCAGAACTGAAATTCTGTCGATCATAAGCATTCTCCTGATTTATCAAAATCATACCATATCAAAGCGCACATGACATGTAAATGACATCGTCCATGGGGTTGTCATAATATGCTCCGCATTCCGCAAAACCCTGTTTGTGATAGAGGCGGATCGCAGCCTGCAGCGGTTCGATCGTATCCAGTACCATCTCCGTATAGCCTGCTTCCCTGGCATGGGCTTTGATCTCCCCTGCCAGCATATCTCCGATATGAAGACGGCGGTACTGCGGACGGACAAACAGACGCTTCATCTCACAGCGGCTGTCATTATGGCGGTGATAGGCAACGCATCCGCCTACTTCTCCCTGCCGGTTCACTGCCGCAAGGATCTCGCCCTGGCTGCCGGAATACTTGGCCGCAAGGTCTTTCATCTCTCCTTCAAGATCCTGAAAGCTCAGGTCTCTGCCGAGAAATGCCGTATACTCAATGATCAGCTGCCGGATCTCATCCAGATATCCCGTACCGTCTTTGATCCGGAAATCATGATTCAGATAATATTCCATGACATAATCGTCCATGACGAATCCGTTTCCGATATCGTTTTTCTCAAACGAAGTCACCGCAAAGCCGAGGTGCCGGTAGACCGCAACCGGTCCGGCATTGTCTTTGTTTACATTCAGGCGGATCACGCTGCGGTTTTCTTCTTCCGCCCGGGCAATGACAAAATCCAGCATCTTTTTGGCCAGATGCCTGCCCCGGAACGGCGCATCCGTATAGAACTTGGACAGATAGAGATGATCGGGACGGACCTGATATGCCAGAAAGCCGGCATCCTTTCCGTCATCTTTGACCCAATAGTAGCGGTATCCGCTCTCAAATGCTTCCTGCAGTGCTTCCGGTGACTGAAACCGCCGGATCATATATTCATTCTGTTCTGCGCCGATCAGCGGCGTGAAATGTTCACGCACGATCCTTGACGCAAATGCGGACAGCGATGCAATGTCTTTATATTCTGCGGGTACAATTTCCATAGTTACCTCCGTCATCTGACAGCAGCACATCCTGCTTCATTTGTCTGAAAACCTGCTTTTTCCTGAACCTGCTTTCTGTCCTGCAGGACAAAGACCCGGCTGCAGTCCGCCGGCGTAGACATCCGGCGGGAAATGATCCATCCCCATAATCCCCTGGACAGTTTCATCAATGTACGGCTGATCAGCCGCTTTCCTCCGGTTCCTTTCTGACAATGAAAGTATTGTACCACGGACAATGACGGAAAACGCATTTCTGACTGCCCGTTAAAAAAGACCGGCTTACCGGTCTTTCGCTGTTCAGTCTCTGAAATCTTCCGGGGAAACCATGAAGTCGCGGATCCGGAAGCGGCCGTTGTCATAGTCAAAGGTAAAGATGCCGCCGTTGGGCATGCCCTGCCTTCCCTGTCTGCGCCGCTGCTCGAAATACGCATCCCGGTCGATGCCGAAGATATGATGGAGCAGATTCAGATAATAGGTTCCGTGCGATACCAGCAGGACTCTGTCGCCGTCTTTGGCCTTTGCGGCGATCGTCTTCAGCGTCCGGCTGATGCGCTCATTGATATCCGCCATCGATTCGCCGCCGATATCATCCCATCTTTCTTCCATATGCCGTTCGTTGATTTCCTTCACCCATGAATCCCGGACAACTGCCTCAAAGTCGCCGAAATTGACTTCCTTGAGTCCCTTTTCCAGGATCACGTCCAGTCCGTGCGGACCGGCAATGATCTCCGCTGTCCGCCGCGTCCTGCCGGAAGGTGAAGCATAGACTGCCGTAAACGGAATGCGCTTCAGCGCTTCCCGGGCAGCTTCCGCCTGGGCAATGCCGGCTGCCGTCAGAGGCGAGTCGGAAGAGCCCTGCATCCGGTTCCAGCGGTTGAACAGTGTTTCGCCGTGTCTGACATAATAGAACGAAACATGTTTCGGCTGGATATAATCTTTGAAATCCATCGGCTCTGCCGGCTTGGCCGCAAGCCTGTATTCGCCGTCATCGTAGGTGAAGATCATGATCGAGCCGTTTGGATAGGCATCGCGGTTGTTCTCTTCACACTGCTTTTCATAGGTTCTTTCCGTATCGCCGATCAGCGCATACATGACAAAGGATTCAAACATGCCGTGCGATGCGATCAGCACCCGGTCATTGTCTTCGCACTGATGGATGATCTTCCGGAATACCTCCCGGACCCGGTTTTCCATCCGTCCCTTTGTCTCGCCGTCCACACCGGAGAAATCCCTGTTTTCATAATATCTTCTGATCTCATCGGGATGCGAAGTGAAACGCGTCCCCTCGAGACTTCCGAAATCAAATTCATGCAGATCTTCCTCGATGACCGCTTTGATCTCACGGCCTCTGAGAATCGCTTCAGCCGTATCCATCGCCCGTTCGCTGGGGGAAGTGAACGCTCTGTCGAAATATACATCGCTGAGTGCTTCCGCTGCCGCTGCCGCCTGGCGGACGCCATTGCGGGAAAGCGGTGAATCGCAGACTCCCTGCAGTCTTCCCCTGCGGTTGAACTCTGTTTCGCCATGGCGCACAAAATAGAATGTTATATGCATGCCGCCGTCCTCCCTTTTCTTGCTGCAATACTGAATCAGTCCATATCTTTCAGGAATGCCGCGTAGCCGCGGTATGCCTCATATACATCCGCTTTCGATACCGTTTCATACGGTGCGTGCATGTTCTGTACGCAGATGCCGGCATCGAGCACATCCATGTTCAGATCTGCCAGAATATAGGCAATCGTTCCGCCGCCGCCCACATCGACTGCACCGAGCTCGCAGGTCTGGAACATGACGTTGTTGTCATCCATGACTCTGCGCACCTTGGCGATGAATTCCGGATTGGCATCGTTCGAGCCGCCCTTGCCGCCGCGGCCGGTAAACTTGTTGAAGCAGATGCCCTTGCCGAAATAAGCGCTGTTCTTGGGTTCCATGACTTCCGGATAGTTCGGGTCAAAGGCAATCGATACATCCGAGGAAAGCATCCGGGAATTGCGGAATGTACGGGATACATCGGAAAGCTTTTCAAAGCCCTGCATCTCGAGCAGCTGGATCACCGTCTGTTCGAAATATCTGCTCTGCATGCCGGTGGCACCGACCGAGCCGATTTCTTCCTTGTCGACGAGAATGCAGCAGGAAGTGCGCTTCGGTGTCTTCATATCCATGATCGCCCGCATCGATGTATAGCCGCAGACTCTGTCATCATGGCCGTATCCCAGGATCATCGAACGGTCCAGACCGTAGTCTCTTGCTTCACCGGCCGGAACGACTTCGATCTCGGCGGAAATGAAGTCATCTTCTTCAATGTCATATTCGTTTTTCAGCAGTTCCAGGAAATACTTCCGGACCGGTTCCTTTTCTTCGTCTTTCGCCGGAATCGAACCTGCCAGTACATCGAGTTTTTCTCCCTCGACGACCGTGCGTCCGGGTTTTTCAAGCTGTTTTGCGGACAGATGGACAAGCAGATCGGAGATGCCGACAACCGGATCGCCCGGCTTGTCGCCGATATTGATATTGATCACGGTGCCGTCTTTCTTGCATACGACACCGACCAGTGCCATCGGACGGGCTACCCACTGATACTTCTTGATACCGCCGTAGTAATGTGTATCGAGCAGAACCAGGCCGTCTTTTTCAAACAGCGGCTTCTGCTTCAGATCCAGACGCGGCGAATCGATATGCGCACCGAGAATGTTCATGCCCTCCGTCAGCGGCTGCGAACCGATGACGAACAGACAGATATTCTTGCCTCTGTTCACGGAATAGATCCGGTCTCCCTTTTTGATCTTCTTAACGCTGTCAATGTTCACAAATCCGGCTTCTTCTGCCAGCTTTATGCTGTTGTCCGTGAATGTGCGCTCGGTTTTGGAAACAGAGAGGAACTGACGGTATTCCTCATTGAAGTCCATCAGCTTCTTCAGTTCCTTCTTGTTCAGTTTGTCCCATACTGTCTGTGTCATAATGATCATTCTCCAATCTATACATTCTGAATGCATCGCAGTAGCGCTTCGGTCCCGTGATCCTGATGATCATGGACTCTTCATCTGCCTGCAGCATTTCGACTGCCAGCACACTGCGGTAGGCATCTGTCATTGATATCTTATCATAGGGAATCCGGCAAAGCACGGTTTCCTCAGCCGGATAGAGTCTCCGTGAGATCTCCTGCAGCAGATCATCAATGCCTTCTTTTGTCCGGCAGGATACGGCACAGCCGGAAACATCCGGCCTTTCCCGGCAGAGATCGGTTTTGTTGTAGACCCTGAGCACCGGAATGTCCCCTGCCCCGATTTCCGCCAGGGTCTGTTCCGTGATTTCCGCCTTGAGGGGCCAGCTTTCATCGGATACATCGATGACATGGATCAGCAGATCTGCCTGGCGGGCGCTGTTGAGGGTGGAATGGAATGCATCGATCAGGGTATGCGGCAGATCCGAAACAAATCCGACTGTGTCATAGATAAGCATGGATCTTCCGTTTCTGCGGATCCTGCGGACGCTTGTATCCAGGGTCGCAAACAGCATGTCTTCTTCCATGACGCTCTTTCCGCTCGATTCGCTCCGGTCCATCAGGGCATTGAGCAGACTGCTCTTGCCGGCATTGGTATAGCCGACCAGAGCTGCCCGGCGCATCATTGTTTTTGTCCGGCGGCGCTCATCCGCCATGATCTGCCGGTCGATCGAGGCCAGTTCCTTTTTCAGTGCCGCGATCCGGGAGGCATAGCGTCTTTCCACCAGGGCACTGCGCATTTCACCGGCACCGCGGTTATAGGCCGAACCGCCTCTTTCATGTCCGCTTTCATCTGCCTGCGAATGCAGCACCCGGGGCAGATCATACTGCAGACGGGCCAGTTCCACCTGCAGCTTTGCCTGCTTCGAGCGGGCTCTGGAGGCGAATATATCGAGAATCAGAGAAGTCCGGTCGATGACATTGACACCGCAGGCTTCATGGATGCGCTGCTGCATCTGGATGCGCAGACCATTGTGAAAGACGATCAGATCCGGGTCCGTCTCTTTGCACAGAACTGCGAGTTCCTGCAGCTTGCCGCTGCGGAAAGCAGTATCCGGATCGAGCGAGCGGGACTGCTGGGTAATGGTATCGATGACCTCCAGTCCGGCCGCATGGCAAAGAGATGCGGTTTCCCGCATCTGTTCTTCAAATTCACCTGTATTGTTTTTCAGGCTGATGCCTGCCAGAATTGCTTTTTTCATAGAGTTGCTGTGCAGAGCAGCGGATCGGCCGGATCCTCTTCGGGACTGCGCAGCTGCAGAAGCCAGTAGTCCACACCCAGCCATTCGCCGTTTTTGTTGCCGATCGCATCAAAATGCGCAATCAGCCGGAAGCCGTATTTCGTATGGATCGCAGCCGAGGCCGCATTGCCGGAGGTGATCAGCGATACGATCTGGTAATAGCCGAGTTCTTCCGCCTTTGCCAGGATTGCCTCCATCAGCCGCGAACCGCAGCCGCTGTGCCGTTTCTTCTCATCCACATAGATGGCAAGATCGGCCGTCCACTGATAGGCCTTCCGCTCGTTGAATGCGCTCAGATACGCATAGCCCGCAATTTCCCCGTCTGTTTCTTCGACGATCCAGGGATAGACTGCCGTGATCTTTTCAACTCTTTCCGTGAATTCTCCCAGGGAAAGAAGCTCAGTCTCGAATGTCGCCGTGCTGTGCTCGATATACGGATTATATATGGCAAGACATGCGGCGATATCGTCTCTGCGGATCGCCCGGATCATTTTTCAAATACCGTCCGGCCGTTCAGGACTGTCATCGTGACACTGAGACTGTCCAGTTTCTCCGGCTCTGTTTTCAGGATATTGCCGTCGATGACCGCAAAATCCGCCGGATATCCTTCTTCCAGTTTTCCGCATCTGTCATCCATCGCCAGCTGCTTATAGCCATTGGATATATACGTATCCATCGCCTGGGCAACGGACATGCATTCATCCGGATTCATTGCTGATCCGTCCGGTGCAGTTCTGGTCACTGCCATCCGCATGCCGTACAGCGGATCAGGCATTTCCACCGGGGCATCGCTGCCGTTGCTGGTAAGGGTTCCCTCTGTCAGGGTCTTAAACGGATAGGATGTCTCTGCCCGCTTGGCACCGACCCGGGCATTGAGCACCGGCGCATCGCTGCTGATGAACTGCGACTGGATATAGCATGTATATTTCTTTTCGATCACCCTTTTGATCTGGGAAGGACGCATGATCTGACAGTGCACCAGTCCATGGCCCAGAGGATTTCCAGGCAGTACGGTTTCATCGAAGATATCCAGGATATGCTCAACCGTTTCATCGCCGATGGCATGGCAGATCGCCGGCATGTTGAACCGGTTTGCCAGTTCGATATGCAGTTCGATATCTTCATCGCTCATCGTCATATATCCGCTTGTTTCCGGCATATCGCTGTAGGGCTTGGACAGGGCTGCCGTCCTTCCTCCCAGCGAACCGTCGCAGGTCAGCTTCAGCGGTCCGATCCGGAAGAAATCATTGCCGACATCGTAGGTATAGCCTTCATCGAGGAACTTCGCGAATTCTTTGACGGAAGGAAACTCGCACTGTTCCTGGATACGGACAGGGAGTTCTTCTTTCCAGGAGAGATTTTCCATGCATTTGAGAATGCGGTGCCAGTCCTTTGTGACAGAGATAAAGTCATCCGAGCCGACCGCGGTGATGCCGTGCTGTGCACAGTATTCTGCGCCTTTGTGCAGCCAGGCTTCGATCTGGGCATCGTCCGGTGCCGGAATCTTTGAGCGGATCAGTTCGAGCGCATTTTCCTCGAAGACGCCGGTATCGAAATGAACCCTGCCGCCTTCTGTTTCCATATCTTCCGTGATGCCTGCTTCGGCAAGGGCTTTTGAATTTGCCGTCAGGACATGTCCGCATACCCGGGTCAGAACGATCGGAATATCCGTGCTGATTTCATCGAGCATCTGCTTTGTCAGATCACCCCGGTAGCCCCGGCCGATCATCCACTGTCCCGGACCGTATGCGGAAATGCGCTTTTTCAGATATGCTGTGATTTCACCGGTATCCGCAAAGCCGGACAGCTGTTCTTCGCTCAGGTATTTGCCGAATTCCAGCAGATGCATATGCGAATCGACGAATCCGGGCACGACATAGTGCCCTTTCAGGTCGATGATTTCTTCTTCCGGCAATGCCCGGGCAAGCATTTCCTCCGTACTGCCGAATGCTTCAAAAGTATTGCCTCTGACGATGAACGCATCGTCATTCCGGTTATACAGTTCTGTGTGAATGAATACTGTCATGTTATTGTACCTCTTCTGTTTCCGTGGCGATCTGCGGCTTGAACTGGGTATTGTACAGTTCCGTATAGACACCGTCTGCCTTGACAAGTTCTTTGTGCGTGCCTCTTTCCAGAATTTCTCCGCCCTTGACGACAAGGATCTCATCCGCCGCAAGGATCGTCGAAAGACGGTGCGCGATCAGAATGCTCGTACGGCTCTCGATCAGCGGATCGATCGCATCCTGGATCGCTTTTTCCGAAATCGAATCGAGCGAAGCAGTCGCTTCGTCAAAGATCAGCACAGCCGGGTCTTTCAGCAGTACCCGGGCAATCGAGATTCTCTGTTTCTCGCCGCCCGAAAGTTTCAGTCCGCGGTTGCCCACCTCTGTATCATATCCCTTTTCCTGGGCCATGATAAAGTCATGAATATTCGCTTTGCGGCAGGCTTCTTCCATCTGCTCAACTGTCGCATGAACATTGGCATACATCAGGTTTTCCCGGATCGTTCCGTTGAACAGATAGGTATCCTGGGTGACGACGCCGATATTCGAGCGCAGATATGCCAGATCCAGACTGCGCACATCGTGTTCATCAAAGTATACGGCTCCCTCTGTCACATCGTACAGACGGGGAATCAGATTGATCATGGTCGATTTGCCGGAGCCGGAAGGTCCGACGATGGCAATGGAATTGCCTGCCTTGAGTTCAAAGCTGACATCTTTCAGGATCATGCGCTCTTCGCTGTAGCGGAAGAATACATGGTCAAAGCGGATATTGCCTTCCGTCTTTTCCGGAACCAGGGCATTTTCGGCATTGGCGATTTCCACGGGCATGTCAAAGTATTCGAAGATACGGGTGAACATCGCCATGGAACGGAGCCAGTCGACCTGGATATTGAGGAGCTGGTTGACCGGTCCGTACATTCTTCCCAGCAGCGTGACCATGACCGTAATATCGCCGACCGTAAGATCGGAATCATATTTCATCATCAGAATGCCGCCGATCAGATACAGCAGCATCGGTCCGACCGATGCGACCGTGCTCATGACGACCCGGAACCAGCGGCCGGCCATGGATTCACGGATGTTGAGCCGGATCATCTTTTCATTGGCTTTTCTGTATTTGCGGTATTCGAACTGTTCCATGCCGAAGAGCTTGACCAGCAGCTGACCGGATACCGACATCGTTTCATTGAGAATGCCGTTGATCTGATCATTGCATTCCTGCGATTCCCTTGTCAGTTCCCAGCGGGTCCGGCCGGCTCTGCGGGTCGGGATGGCAAACAGCGGCACGATGATAATGCCGGTGACGGCCAGCACCCAGTTCATCCGGAACATTGCCAAAAGGGCAACGATCAGCGTGATCGTATTGGAAAGGATCGAAGAAAAGGTACTGGTGATCACCTGCTGCACACCGCCGATATCCGAAGTCATCCGGGTGATGATATCGCCCTGGCTGTTCTCCGTGAAGAAACGGTGCGACATCTGCTGCAGATGGGCAAACATCTGGTTGCGCATGTCAAAGGTGATATGCTGGGCGATCCAGGTGTTCATATAAGATTCCAGCACCCCGATCAGATTGGATCCGAAGGTCACCGCCAGCGAAAGAAGGATCAGCCGGATGAGCATGTTCAGGTCTCTTTTGATCAGACCGTCATCGATGATCTTTCCGGTCAGGATGGAGGGATAGATGGACAGGACAGATGAAACGATGATTGCCCCGAGGACAGCCGCCATCTGTTTCCAGTAGGGTTTCAGATAGGAAAAGACACGCACCACCAGTTCTTTTGTCACTTTCGGCGCATTCTTCTTTTCCTCTTCGGTCATGAACTTCCCGCCTCTTTGTCCGGGTCCGCGCATCGTCATGGCTCTTCCTCCTGTATGGTCATCGTATTTTTGCGGCAGAAAACAGCGGTCCGGCTGCTTCTTTCAGCCATTCCACGGTCTGTTCACGGACAGACTGCACTTCCGGGTTTTCTTCCGTGTTCATCAGTATGCGGTCATGGAGAATCACATTCAGCACTTCGGTATCGATTCCGTTTTCTTCCAGCGCCCGCAGATATTCTTCTTTTGCGTCCTGGTTTTCACTGCCGGAAAACAGCAGAACAGACGGTGAAGGATGCTGGCGGGCTTTGGCCAGAGAAATACAGACGTAGTCAATAAACGGATCGATCAGAATGTATCCGGACGCGATGATGCCGGACTGAACCGCATGAATGCCGGCCTGCAGGATCAGATATGCCCCTGCTTCCATGCCTGCCATCACCGGATGCTGAGCCCGGATGCCGAATTCCTTCTCATGCGTGCAGAAATAGAGAATGACATCCCGGATCTCCTGCTGGGGATAGGTCGAAGCATGGGCTCCGATCTTGGAATAATTGATGGAAACCACCGCACAGTGCAGTTCCTCTGCCATCTCTGCGCACAGATCATCATAGAGATCGGCATCTTCATCGATGAAATGTCCGCCATGGGCAAAGAACATCAGCGGCAGATCCTCATGCATGCGGTAGAGATTCACCCGGACATCCCTTCGGTCCCTGTGAACATAAAAGCGCTGTCCGCGCAGCTGTGATTCATCTTTCATATTTTCGGTCGTCTTCTTTGCGGTGCGCATCTCCGTCACCTTGTTGAGGAAACGGACATTGTATCCCAGAAAAGTATACGCGACACCGAACAGAACCAGACCTGCAGTCAGTATTGCAGATATATAAGCCATATGTGAAATCGTATCACTGAAGCTGCAGTCCGACAATTGTTTCACTCAGAAAAAAAACGGCACGGAGCCCATGCCGCAAATGAGTATATGATTCCTGAAGCCTTACAGCTCCGCCGCAATGGTGGCGGCTCTGGAACAGATGACCGGCAGATTTCCGTTTCTGACGCGGATCTCATCGATCATGTTCTTTTCCTGGGATGCATCTTTGAGATGCAGTGTATATTCGACCTGATACATCGTGCCGAGATTGATCGTTCTGACGCTTTCCAGGGAAGACTTCGATGCATATCTTCCGAAGACATCCGTGAATACGGAAACGTAGTCGAGATCTTCCGGAATCGTGATCCGGATGTTTCTGCAGGCAGGATCCGCATCGAGGAACGAAGCCTTTGCACAGATGAAGAAGACGGCCGAGAGAATGACCGCTGCCGCAAGTGCGAAGTATACATATCCCATTCCCGTCGCCAGACCCAGGCCCATGGCCAGGAAGATGATCAGGATATCGCTGGCTTTGCCGGGCAGAGAACGGAAGCGGACAAGCGAGAAGCTGCCGGCTACCGCAACGCCGGCGCCGAGGTTGCCGTTGACCATCAGGATGATCATCTGGACGATTGCCGGCAGAAGTGCCAGCGTCACTGAGAAGCTCTTGGTTGCGTGCTCACAGGCACGGTATGTCAATGCAACGATGAGGCCGCAGGCAAGTGAAGCGGCCAGGCAGATCATGACGCTGACTGCCGACATCGATGATGTAATTCCTGTCAATACTGAACTGAACATAACATTTTCTCCTTCTGACTGATTGCGTTGTATGCATATGCATCGCTGTGCTGCGGGTTCATTTCATTCTGATTGAGACTGTAGATCCTTGCGTACTTTGAGAAAGACTGCCGGTACATTTTCCGTTCGCTGAGCAGTCTGACCAGCCACATCGGGTAGCGGTCCATGGCTTTGACTTCCATGATGACCGTGTCATCATCGGTCAGCTGTTCTTCACTGCCGTATTCATGCAGATCGACATTGTCCAGCCGGTAGCGGACGTTGTAGTCAAAGGTGATCCGCACATCTCTCTCGCTGCGGCTGGAGTAGCACTGCCGGTCATATGCGATATATACTTTCGGGCTGAGATTGTAATAATTCATCAGATAATCGATCTCGGATGCCGTGTTGTTCTGCACATGATGCATGATGCCGCAGCCGATGTAATCTTCTGCTTCCTCTTCGCTCAGCTGGATCCGTTTCTTGTATACGATGTCGCCGTATTTCTTTTTCGTCTCCAGGAAGACCGGTGTATTTCCTTCCGGTTCGCCATAGCAGCGCAGCCGCAGCTTCATCTTGTATTTCGGCTTCATCAGACTGCGGATGACGAGCTGGCTGTCATCATTGTCGAAGTATACGGAGCGGACCGTATAGCGGAAGTACGCATCTTCCGTGATATGGTCTTTCATGGCTTCCAGCAGTTCCCTCGCCTGCGCCTTTGTCATCGGGTATTTGTCTTCAACTCTCTGGAAGACATCGATCACTTCTTTCTTCATCTCACTCATGAAGTGTACCTCCTTTGTTTTTACAGGTATGAGATTACAGGAGGTTTCTGTGGAAGAACTGAGCGCAATATGAACTTTCTGTGAACAAATCTGTACAGACAATGAAAAAAGCCGGCCGAAGCCGGCAGAGATCATATTGTATTTTTTCTTCTGAAGCGGAAGAGCGCATAGGTACCGGCTGCCAGCAGCGGCAGTGCGATCATGACCGGCCGCCATGCCCGGTTGTATCCGTACAGGAAGTCCACCGCATAGACCCCTCCAAGTACCAGTGCAACAGAACTGATGGACAGTCTGTGCAGCATCTTCTCATGGGAAGCGAAGAATCTTCCCGTTCTCTTTGCAAGTCTGCCTCCCAGCAGGAATGTAACGATCAGACAGAGAATGCCGATGGCGCACAGGATCAGACCCTGGTTTTTCGCAATCACGGAGAAGCGCAGCTCGACCGTATGTTCGCCCGGTGTCATCTCAATGCCGGTCATGCCGTTGTACATCCGGATGATTTCAGCCGGCTGGCCGTCGACCAGTGCGCTGAATCCTCTTTCATAGGGAATGGAAAGATAGAGATACGGCGCCTGGGCAGAAGCGCCTGCCGTACCTTTCAGGATGCCTCCCTCCGAGAGTTCCGTCAGCTTGAACGAACGGCTCTGCAGGATGCGTACACCTTTGTTCAGCACTTCCGCGTCGAGCACATACAGTTTCGGATCATCATGCCAGACGGTATTTTCATCCATCTCGATCTTCAGTTCGCAGTTTCCCTGGGCCCGGCTGAGATGGACATAGTTCAGCATCAGCGGATTGCATTCCGTATCATAGGAGCGGATCATCTTACCGTTGAGCCATACCTTGATCAGGTAATTGAACTTTCTGTCGGTACGGGCATAGAGATAATAATCGCTGTTTTCATCCGCGGTATATGTCCATGTATTGTCTGCGGACGCATTCATCGGCACGGTTCTGAGCACATCTTCATCCAGTCCGGTCATGGCTTTGAACAGGCGGTTCTGATAGTCCAGGGTATTTTCATTTTCGTCAAACGGCTCGGCTTCGGCAGAGACGGTCATCACACCGATGCCGAAGACCATGTCATTTCTCTGGATCAGCCGGGTCCTGTCGGGATTCTGCAGCTGCAGACCGTTGTGTCCGGCTTCGATCGTATACTGCGAAACCGTTTCGTACATGTTTCTCGATCCGTCCGAGATGACATATTTATGATCGAGGAAGATATCCGTGATCTCGGTGGCGTCATCGGAATACCAGTAGGAATTCAGACGGTCCGGATACCCGAGCAGATTGGCGACCGTCGGGAAGGAATTGGTCAGGGACGACAGGAATGTCGTCGATCCGTTATAGCCGATGTTCATGCTTTCCAGCGAGGAATAGGCAGCTCCGTCGGCGACCCGGTAGAAGGAATCATCCTGGATCACGGACAGTTCCTGTTTCTTTCTTTCATTGTAGGTATTGATGATTCTGAAGTCTTCTTTATCCCATGCCTTCAGCATCGCTGCACCGTTGATGAACGATTCAATGATCATGACCGCCGCCATGACCAGGATGACGGCCTGAGGCATCTTTCCGGGCCGGCTGAAGAGGAATGCATAGATCCAGGCAAACAGCACGGTCGCACCGATCGATATCCAGGAGACATAGTCCACCGAACGGATCGCATAGATCACTCCCAGCAGGGTCAGTACACCGGCCGGAATCAGATAAGCATAGACCGGCGCCTTTCTGCGCTTATCAAAGGACTGTACTGCCAGCAGGACCGATACAAAGGAAACGATGAAGGTAAATCTTCCGGCAAGACAGGAAGGAATGGTCAGCGCATGCCAGATATAATACAGCGGCGCAAAGATCAGCGAGAGATACAGTATGCCGAAGAGCAGTCCGTTCCATTTTCTCTCTGAAGCCGGAACGGCCGGATTGAAGAAATATGCACCGCTCAGGATCACCGTGGAAATGCCGTGATACAGATAGCCGTTGGTCATGTTGATATAGTCCGGATCAGAGGTTGCAAAGAATATCTTGGACAGCGCTTCCGGTCCGAAGAAGTCGATCCGGAACGGCAGGCTCTTGGCCATGCGGCCGGAGTCGGAAGCCATGGACCGGACCGTCGGCCACATGATGAACATCGTCGAAAGACCCGCACCGAGAGACGAAAGCAGGAATGTCATCCACCTTTCACCCCGCTCTTTGGCATTTTCGGTATGGGTATGTACCCGGACGATGAAATAGAGCAGAGAGAAGATGCAGAACATATAGCCGAGGTAATAGCTGCACATGATCGCCATGAATACGGAACAGACATACAGCCAGGGAGATTTTCCCGCAACCAGGCGGTTGAGTCCGAGCGTCACCAGCGGCAACAGATACAGATGATCTGTCCAGATGACTTCGTAGCAGTATCCCACTGCCCATCCGCACAGTGCATACATGAAGGAAAATGCCAGCAGAAGCACCGCCGGGGTGCGGTCATGTTCCGAAGCCAGCAGAATATACATCGTCATGGCGGACAGCGCGATCTTGATCATGATGAAGATATGCATCCAGAGCTGCACCGATCCGTCCGGAATGAAGCTATAGAACAGATTGAACGGGCTCATCAGGTAATAGGCTACGGTCGGCAGGACACCCATGCCGGTGCCGGTCGAGAACGTATATACAGATGAACGGGCGCCGCTGAGGATCTGCTTGTAATACAGCGTCAGCTGGTAATACTGCACATAGCCGTCTGAAACCAGCAGCGATCTGCCCTGTGTGAATACGCCCTGAAGCGCAAAGATTGCAAGCACTGCCGCAAATGTCAGCGCAAACGCGCTCAGTGCCTGCAGAAGAATGCCTTTTCTTTTTGTCTCTGCCATACCTGAATCCCCTTGAACTATCTGAATAACATTATATGACGCACCTGCTTTTCTTCACAGAAAAAACCGGTTTCCCGGTTCAGTTTTTTTCCATCGATCTGGATGCGATCAGGTCGGCGCCGCTGCCGATCAGATCATGCACGAGCACTTGTCCTTCCGCAACCGGTGCCGTGACACGGACCGTGCGGACCTCGTCCATGGCCTTGAACATCAGATCCAGCGGAATCGCTTTGTCGGTGATGACCGGCAGGACCCGGTGGGTACCGTGATCGATCTTTACGGTCGAAGTCAGGATGCGCATCGGCCGTACGCATTCCTGGGCAGCGTATTCCGCACCTCTGGGACAGGTGTTGCCGGTAATGGAAAGAATCTCTTTTCCTTCCATTTCCACCTTCAGCCGGCATCCCATCGGACAGTTGACACAGATGAGTTCTTTTGTGATCATGCCTGCACCTCCCTGACGGCGATCGTGACTTCTTCACGCAGCGCCGCGATTTCCTTTTCCGTAATAAGTGCCCTTTCCATCTCCGAGGGCATCAGTTTTCTCTTCTTCAGCGTTCGTAATACCTTATCGCCGCTTCTGATTTCCAGCACGGCTTCGTCCATCGGCTTTCTGACCCGGAAGAAGAATTCCACATTGCCGGACGGATCTTCCGGATGGACACAGGCAGGTACGGTGTAGCTGACGCCTTCCCCGGGACGTACTTTGATGGTATTGCCGCGGGCTTTTCCTTCCCGCTGCAGATATTTCACGGCACCGAGGGCTGCCCGCTCTGCCTGCAGAGAGACAAAGTCGACAAGGTCATGGACATGCAGACCGTTGCCGCAGGCAAAGATGCCGTCGGCACTGGTCATGTAATAATCATCGACGACCGGTCCGCGGGTCACCGGATCCATGCGGATGCCTGCTTCATCGGCCAGATGATTCTCGGGAATCAGACCGACGGAAAGAAGCAGCGTATCGACATCGAAGTGCTGCGTGGTTCCTTCGATGGGATTGCGGTCAGGACCGACCTGGGCGATATCGATTCCTTCCAGTCTGTCTCTGCCGTATGTCTTTGTGACGGTATGGGACAGATACAGCGGAATGCCGAAGTCTTCCAGACACTGCTTGATATTGCGGGGCAGACCGTTGGAATACGGCATGATCTCAGCAACACCGAGCACCTCTGCACCTTCCAGGGTCATTCTTCTCGCCATGATCAGACCGATGTCGCCCGATCCGAGAATGAATACTTTCTTTCCGACCAGATATCCTTCGATATTCAGATAGCGCTGGGCCTGGCCGGCGGTATAGACACCGGCGGGTCTGGTGCCGGTGATATTGATCGCACCTCTTGCCCTTTCGTAGCATCCGACTGCCAGGATCACCGCATCCGCGCTGACCGTGACTGCGCCTTCGGAAGGATTGACATAACTGATATGGCGGTCCGCCGTCAGCTTTGTGACCATCGTATTCAGTTTGATATCGACGTTCAGCTCACGGGCCATGCGCACATAGCGCTCAGCATAGGCAGGACCGGAGAGCTGTTCCTTGAATGTCTGCAGACCGAAGCCGTTATGGATGCACTGTTCCAGGATTCCGCCCGGTTCCATGTCTTTTTCGATGACGACGATGTCTTCAATGCCGTTTTTCTTCAATGTCACTGCGGCGGAGAGTCCGGCACTGCCGCCGCCGATAATTACTGCCTGATAGTTTCTCATGATCGGTTCTCGCTTTCCAGGATTCTGGATTTCAGAGAATCCAGTACCACTTCCGTCATCGGAATGCCCAGTTCACGGGAAAGGATTCCGAGTACGAGCGGTTCGCAGAAGCCGCCCTGGCATCTTCCCATGCCGGGACGTACACGTTTCTTGACACCTTTGACGGTCGCTGCGCCGCAGGTGCGGTGAATGCAGTCGACGATTTCGCCTTCGGATACCTGTTCACAGCGGCAGATGATGCGTCCGTACAGCGGATTCTTCCTGATCAGTTCGCTGCGCTCTTCTTCGCTGAGTTCCGAAAGAACGACGGGTGCTTCTCTGGTCATGACCGCTTCCGGATCTTTAATCAGCGGGATCCGCTTTGCGATCAGTTCTTCCGCAACATAGGCCGCAATGCCCGGTGCGGATGCCAGACCCGGCGACTCGATCGAGGCGATATGGAAGAAGCCTTCTGCTTCGTCATCTTCGCGGATGATGAAGTCCGGATCGGAACTGGTCGGCCGCAGTCCGGAGAATGTCCGGATTGAGCGGTTCAGCGGCACATTCTTCATCGTCTTGGAGATGTTGGCACGGACATAGGCAAGGCCGTCAAAGGAGGTTCCGTTGTCATCCTTATCATCAACATAGTCGCTGTTGGGACCGATCAGCGTATTGCCGTATACGGTCGGAACAGCCAGAACGCCTTTTCCCTTGGCTTCCGAAGGTACCGGGAAAATGATATGGTTCACGAAATCCGCATCCTGGTCGAGAACATAGTATTCGCCCCGCCGCGGCGTAATGGCAAATCCCGGATCCTCATTGACCATCTTCGCAATCTGATCGGCATAGACACCGGCCGCATTGACGACGGTCTTTGCCAGCAGATCCTGTTCGGGTGTATGGACGATGTAGCCGCCGTCCGTTTTCTCAATGCCCGTGCACGGGGAATTGAGATACAGCTTTGCGCCGTTATTGACGGCTGTTTCGGCACATGCGCAGGCAACTTCCCACGGATAGATGACCGCAGTCGTATAGAAGTCCAGTACTTTGGTGACATTGTCACTGAGATTCTTTTCTTCTGCTCTGGCTTCATCGCCGCTCAGCCAGCGGTACGGAATGTCCCGTCTGTCAGCCCGGCCTGCCAGAATATCCAGCTGCGCTTCCTCTTCTTCGCCGCAGGCAGCGATAAAAGCGCCGACGGTCTTGTATTTGCAGCCAAGGTCCCGGCACAGCTTTTCATAGCGGCGGGCGCCTTCGACATTCATCTTCGCTTTCATCGTTTCGTCTTTCGGGTCATAGCCCGTATGAACGATCGCGGAATTGGCCATTGTCGCCCCGTCCGCTATATCGTTTTCTTTTTCAATCAGAGCGATGCGCAGCTGATACTGTGAAAGTTCATACGCCAGCATCGTACCGGTAATGCCCGCTCCGATAATCAAAACGTCATACATATGATCTGTTCCTTCCTGTTGTCCGTACTCTATTATAGGATGTTTGCAGAGAAAAAGAACACGGGAAAACCGTGTTCCTGTACATAAAACAGTATATTTCATCCGATATGTTCAATTGCCCGCGTTCTGTGTCAGCAGTTCTGTCAGCGGTCCGTAGATCAGCGGTATTTCCGCAAGCGGCCCTCTTCTGTCTTCCGTCTCATATGCATGCGTACGGACATACTCCATCACTGCCTGCACGCCTTTTTCATTCAGATGCAGACCGTCGAAGGTATCGATATATTCCATTCTGATATAGCCGCTGTCACTGTCGGTCAGTGCTTCAAAGGAATTCAGATATTTCCAGCCGTTTTCTTCACACATCCGGATGATGGCTTCATTGAAGGCAAGCACATCGTCCATGGACAGACTGGTATAGGTTGTATTCTGGGCAAAGGGATAGATGGAATTGACGATGATATCCGCATACGGCCAGGCTGCCTGCAGAAGACGGATCTGATCTGCATAGACAGCCGCAAAGTCCTGCGCGGTATACCAGCCGAGGTTGTTTGTTCCGAATGTCAGAATGATCCGCTTGGGCTGCAGCATCGCTGCCGCATCGATCATTGTATATACACCGGTTTCAAACTGCATGCAGGGCAAAGTAGAGATTGCGTCCGCTCCCATGCCGGCAACCGCAATGGTATTGGCGATATTCGTATATGTTTCACCGTCTTCCCGGTAATACTGCATCAGCCGGACGGTATTGGAATCGCCCAGAAACAGCGTCTCATCGGCATACTGCCAGCCGGCATCCGGCGTCGGTTTCAGGACTGTCTGATCCTGTCTGAATTCTTCTGTCTCCGTCTTTTCCACAGTCTGCGCAGGTTCTGTCTGATCCTTCCTGCGCATCAGATAAAAGCCCTGGCGTACCGCAAGAACTGTGCAGAGCCATGCGAAAAGCGCAAGGATCATGATGATGATCTTTTCAATAAAGAGAAAATCCGGTGTATCGCTGTTCTTCTTTGCCATATACTCAGAGAATATCACAACAAAATGCAAATTCCCTTAAAAATACCTTTCATTTTCAGAAAAATATGATAACATGAATAAGCATTTCAATTGCGTGCAGGAATACCCAAGCGGTTGAAGGGGCAGGCTTGGAAAGCTTGTAGGTCGGTAACACGGCGCCAGGGTTCAAATCCCTGTTCCTGCGCCATAACTCAAAAAGCCTTTAAACAAAGGCTTTTTTTCATGTCCATACCTGCTGTGGCCACATATTTCTGCATTCAAAGGGTATGGCTATGCATCCCTGTCCCGTCTAATCAATGACGATTCCCTGAAAATACCTGTCCCCCTTTTCCACCAGCATGTCGCTGATTGCCTGCATACCTTCGATCGTAGTTCCAACGTATTCCGTATCCAGGGCAGGCATTTCGATCTGTAAGCGATAGATACTGCCGGATACACCGAGAATGGTCATGGTACGAGTGCTGCTGTCATATTTCAGATCGATGATTTGTTCAGAGATTAGTCTGTCTTCATAGATCAAATACTGTCCGTTATCCTGGAAGATCCTGACAGTCCCGTCGTCATAGCCGAACAGGATATACCGTTCATCTTCACTGGCGGACAGGACGCTGATCCCGGCATAGTCCTGCAGGGCGTCAAAGTATACTGTTTCATTGTTCTTTTCCGTCATATCAATATGATCAAACGAGATATACCTTCCCGGGGAAACGGATGACGCAAAGAGATGTTCACCGGCGGATGTCATTTCAAAATCAGTACGGTCCGGAGCCTGTGAAATACTGACGGTATTCTTCTTTTTTGTTTTCAGATTCGTATCATATATGGAAGCGGATAAACCGGTATGGACTGCGATACCGTCACCGTACGGACAGATTGCTAGCACCGGATCGCCGGTCTTCCTGTTTATGATTGTGCCGTCGGCACAGCTGATCCTGAACAGTTCATTTCCGCTGTATCCGAAAACAGCGCTGCCGTCTTCCGAAAAGACGATACCGTTCAGCGGTCCGGGCAGGAGCGTATCACTGATCACGGTCTGATCCGCAGAACTGCAGATCAGCAGATGATGTTCACTGCCCAGATCATACGTCACCGCCAGATACGCATCCTTGCAGACAGTCAGTTCATCCGGCACTGCCCCTTCGGGCAATACATCCGCAGCTGTTTCTGTGTTGTCATGGTTCATATAAACGGTATTGTCTGAAACATATACTGCATCCCCGGATGAGATCAGATATCCGGATCTGATCGTTTTCCCATGCAGGGTCTGCATTTCAAACGGGATCTCATAGAATAATGTCAGAGAATCCTGTACGGCGGCGGCCATTTCTTTTCCTTCGATTTCATAGAAACCGATTTCCGATACCGGATAGGTGCTTTCGGTAAGACGCATCGGCGGCGTGCCGGCGGATGGACAGAAAACGAAGATCTTCCTGCCGCAGACATATGCCAGAACTGTTCCGTCATGATTCCAGGCGTGCCCGGTAACCGGTGAGGGCGTATTTAATGTCTGAACGGTATTCTGAAGATGATCTTCTATATAGAATGCGCCTGCAGTTTCAGAGAATGATACAGAGTATCGTTCAGATGATCCGCTGGTTTTCCGAGTGAAATATGCCGGATCATTATCCATACTGACGATTGCCGGCATGTCCGTGTTCTGCAGCTGTGCCGCATTGGCAATGACAGAAGGAATGGTATCCATGATCGCATTAAATGCGTGCGAATTATTGTATACATCAATTGCCGTGATCAGATTTTTGTATCTCAGATCCTGCATATTCCTGACCGTACTGTAATCGTCCAGAGCGCTCTTCATTCGGAATTCTCCCTGGTGTATTTCATTCCGTGCCGACAATACAGGGATGGCAATCATCCCAATCAGAACAAGCCCGAGTACCAGGCTGAACGCTCTTGTCAGCGCGGTCCGCACGGCGAATTTCAGATAGCGGTCAATATACGGGAAGAATTCCGGATCATACTCTTTCAGATCTTTCCGTTCAAAAAACATCCCGATGACCAGAAGCATGTACTGGAATCCCGATTTTATGCCGTTATGGGTTTCTACCAGCTGGTATGGATCAGCGCCGTTTTTCATTGCGTACGCGGAGGAAAAGACCAGTGTTCTGAAGTTATAGCCCTGGCTGCGCCGGATCCAGTCGATAAAATCTTCTGCGTCTTTCAGAATCTGTTCAAAACGATCTTCGATCTCTGCTGTTTCAATGACCATCAGACAGTCTTCTTTTCCGGTTTTCCTCATCAGTTCATATTCATCCTGACAGGGTCCCGACGCTTCCCAGTTTTCCGAATGAAAGATGATGGCGCCGCTTGCGGAATAAACCGCTTCCTCGATAATATCAAACCATTTGGTGGAAAACGGAATACCGCTGGCCGGTCCGGAAGTATCCTGCCAGATCGGATACCCCTTTTCCTTCAGGGCGGAAACGACTTTTGTGACGGCCGCTTCATCTTTGCGGGAATAGGATACAAAGATATGGTTCATATTATTTCCACCCCTTTCCGTCACTTCCCGGATACGTCTTCAGGTCCAGTCCTTCAGCAGTTGCGTCAGACAGCTGCTGGATGATCTGTTTCGGCATGGCACAGCGAAGTTTCTCTTTCAATACCGCATAGGCTCCGGTGACTGTCTCGGAATTGACGCCGCTGCGCACAGACCAGGTTCTTCCGGTTTCATCTTCCAGCAGATACCCGTTTCCGTAGACAGAAACAGACGTAATGGCGGAACGGGATGGTATTTCTGTCCGGGATGTCAGGAAAATACCTGCGGTATCATTATCAATGCCATATTCCGTGAATGTGCCGTTATCCATACCGACCAGGACATAATTAAAATCATGTTCATTCAGTTCATTAGCAGCGGTAAAACGCAGGCCGATAACTGTCGGAACACCATCCACGCCATAGAACGTGCTTTCTTCAAATATGCTATAGGTTTCCGGTATGCCATCATAGTATTCATTGATCACATAGCCGGTATCATCACTGAGATAGCCGGCAGGATCCATCATGATATACCCCCGGTCACTCAGGCTGCTGTCAAGGACGATCACACCATGGTCCGTGATCCGGGCCTTTGATACCTTCCCTTCAGAACATTCGGCTGTATGGCTGTCAAAGACTTCGGTGATATCCGCTGTATGAATCTCATCCGCGGGAAGGATATCCTCCAGACTGAACGGGATGATCATTTCTGCTGTGCGGAACAGGACCAGATCCCGGTCTGCAGAGATACTGTCAAATGATTCTATCCGGTCGAAGAACTGCCCGTAATCATACCTGTCACGGATGTCATAGAAATGAGTTCCAAGCTTACGGTCATGGTACAGGATGACGGAATCGCTGACCGGGATCAGGGCAGCCGGCTCTTCCAGATGCAGAGGCAGTATTTCTGTTTCACCGTCTGTTATGTGATATACCTGTCCGTTTTTCAGACAGAGGACCGCATCGGATCCAAAAAGACCGCACAGGAGAACATCGGATACCGGCAGATCCGCTGCCAATGAATCCGTGTTTTGATGAATTGCCAGTCTGTCGTTTTCCGAAGCCGCATAGCATACGTCTCCGCTGTCAGACAGTTCTGCCGCGAAGATCTGTTCCGATACGATTTCCTGTTCCAGTACAGCATGATCATTTTCAATTGCATAGAGTTCAATCGTCTTGCCGTCATAGATGATGAATGCGCTGTCCGTGCACTGACACTGCACCTGCGATAGATCGGCCTTTGTGATCATATCTGTTTTCTGCCAGCTGCTGTCCTGGAAAAGAAAGATCATGCCCGTATCATCGATCGTTACGGCCGTTGCCTGGTCCGATGAAACCGCCAATGCGCACAGGGCATTTCTGACCGGTCTGTATTTCTCTGTTCTTTCGCCTGTGAAGGTGTTCCAGACGCTTACGGTACCGCTGTCATCGGCTGTCCAGACATATTGTGAGCCGGACGGCGCGGATACATCCGTGATCTGCGGCAGATAGTTGAAGCCAAGCGGGCTCAGCGGCCATACCCGGTTCAGGCTTTCCGTGATCCGCCGGTAGGCAGTATATCTGTGGTCACCCGAATCATACTGATTTGTTATGACTTCCGTGTCCAGCACCGTATTGATCACATCGGCATAGACCGAATCGCTGATGGAAGAGGAAGTGTTCCGCTTCGATGCCCGGTTGATGCGCGGATAGAATACAGTCAGCGCTGCGAGCGATGCTATGATCAGGAGGATGCGGAAAGTCCAGCGCAGTACAGCCGCCCTTCTGATCCGTCTGCTGTAATTCATGGACGCGTCCAGATACGCAAGGATCTCTCTCAGCTGCTTTTTCAGATAGGAATCATGTTCCTGGGTAAGTTTGCCGGAAATCAATGTCCGGTACTGTTCGATCGTTTTCCTGTCTGCCAGCAGATGCGCGTCCGAAGCGGACTGCTTCCACTGGTTCAGTTTCATCATCAGCTGGTTTCTGACGCTGTAGAAATGGGGATCGGTGAGCAGGGAATCCCGGATATTCTCATACAGATATTCATTGGGAATGACAAAATTGATATCTGCCAGTCTGAGCGGGACTGTGTTCATGGCAATCTGGCGCGGCCAGCCGACCGGGATCAGCCTGTATTCCTCCGGAAGGTTCTGGATCATCTCCCGGAAATCCGGCTCATCCAGCATTTCATTCGTCACGAAAATGACCGCCGAATTACTGACGATCTTCTCTGACCCGTCAAAGGTCTCTGAAATGATCCCGGAAGCGGAACAGGCCGAAAGCTCCTGTGTCTTTTCCGCCAGATGTTCCGAAACAAGCCGGTCTGATATTTCATGAACAGATTCTGAAACAGAACTGTCATAGATCAGAACGATTGTTTTCCCTCTCTGCAATCTGATCACCCTTTCCAGCCTGCACCGGCTATTGTTTCTTTTCGATCTGCATCATATAGAACTTCAGATAGGATGTCTCTGCCATGGTCCAGAGAACCGGATGGTCCGGGCTCTGCTGGGTACAGGAGATCTGCCGCAGCAATACCCCTGCCTCTGAAGCTGCTTCCCTCAGCATCGCTTCGAAGCTGTCTGTTTCCATGAATCTCGAGCAGCTGCATGTAATCAGGTATCCGCCCTCTTCCAGCAGTTCCATCGCTCTGCGGTTGATGCGCTTGTATCCATTATATGCCTGCATGACGGTCTTCCGGGATTTGGTAAATGCCGGAGGATCGAGAATGATCACATCAAAAGCACCCGGCTGCAGGCTGTCAAGATAATCAAAGACATCTGCCTGTACAAAGGAAACGATATCCTGCAGACCGTTCAGCTGTGCATTATGTCTTGCCTGATCCAGGGCGGAAGCCGATACATCGACTGCCGTAACGGAAGCTGCACCGCCCTTTGCGGCATTCAGTGCAAAGCCGCCGGTATGGGTAAAGCAGTCCAGCAGTTTTTTGCCCTTTGCCATCTGTCTGACAAGCATCCGGTTGTTTTTCTGATCGAGGAAATATCCGGTCTTCTGGCCGTTTTCCATATCGACGCGCAGCAGCAGACCGTTTTCACTGATGACCGTTTCCGTCTCTGCGGTATCTCTCCAGAAGCCCTTGTACAGAGACAGTCCTTCTTTTACACGGACCTGTACATCATTGCGTTCATAGACCGCTTTGACATCCTGGCCGTCTTCCCGCAGGATCTGCAGCAGTGTTTCATAGAGCATGTCCTTGCGCTGTTCCATGCCGGCAGAAGTGATCTGGGTCACCAGAACATCGTTGTATCTGTCCGCGGTCAGTCCCGGCAGCAGATCCGCTTCGCCGAAAATGATCCGGCAGCAGGTCAGATTGTCATGCATGACCGTCTTCCGGTATTCCCAGGCTCTGCGCATCCGCTCTTCAAACCATGCTTCATCGATGACGGTATCTTCTTTCACCGTAAGCAGACGCACGGTCACATGGCTGTTTGCAGAGTAAAAGCCGGCACCGAGATATTCATCTGTTTCCGTCCATACCGAAGCGATACCGCCTGTCTTCAGTACAGGATCGGCTAAGACAAGGTTATTGCGGTACATCCACATCTGTCCTTTTTTCAGAAAACCGGCTCCGGTTTCATCGATGATTACTTTCGGGTATATATTCATTGCTTTTCCTCTTCTTTCATGGCGGCATATTCCTGCATCAGAATGCTTTCCACTGTCTGCAGCTGGTAAGGATGTCCGATCTGATCCTGTTCCGACTGAAACAGAATCACTTCATCCACATATGCAGGCTGTTTCTGTGCACTGCCGCAGATCATCCAGATTTTCGGCAGAACCAGATGCTTTTCAGATCCCCGGAAACGGTCATAGGAAAAATATGATCCGGTATAGGAGAAGATGATGATCAGCGTATCTTTTCCCGCCTGCTTCAGATATTCCGTCTGTTCCGCATAGGAAACCGATGTATGCACATGCCGTCCGAGCATGCGCATATCCACCTGCATCGCAATGGCTGCCGATATTCCCTTCAGCATGCCGAATACCGCAATCTTTTCATATTTCCGCATGTCTTCGCAGAGCTTATGGATCTGTTTCTGTGATATTGATTCCGCCGCTGTTTTCATGGCACCGCTGACATGCGTGAGCCAGGCATTTCTCCTCGCCTCAAAAGAGGATGCGTCTGTTCTTTCAAAATGCGCATCCGTCCGCAGCAGCGCTTCCCGGAATTCCGCGAAATCATTGAATCCGATATCTTTGCAGAAACGGGAGACCGAACCGGTGCCGACATGGCATGCCTCTGCAATCTGCTTGATTCCCATAGAGGAAGCTTCCTCCAGATGTTCAAGGATCCATGATGCAATCCAGCTGTTTGTCGCGTCTTTCTTTTCCGATGCCAGTGCACTCAGGATCACGACCGGCAGTTTGTCATAAATCATGTGTATTCTCCAGGTAACCATATGATACCGCATCGCCGCATGATCAGGATATGAGAAAAACAGAGGATAAGAAACATTCCTGTCCTCTGTCATAATTTCTGTCAATGTTTTAAAAGAGGATGCTCCGTCTGGTGAATCCCGGCACATCCTCTTGCTGTTCATTCATGACCGCCAAATGACTGTCCCATTCAAAATTTCTTTCAGTTGATCAGCATTACCATACTGCAGCTGTTTACTTGATTCACACTGCCAGCTGCTTTCTCTGCACGATCTGCAAAGCACTGTAATACATGACCACAGCCAGAATGATATTTCTGCATATGGCAATTGCGATATGCGACATTGCCGGTCTTCCCGGCAGCACATACAGCAATGCCGAAACCAATACCATTGCCCCAAAAGACGCAATATACCGGTGCGACCTGAAACAAGCACCTGCACAGACTGACAGAAAGATCAAAGCATAGGTCTGTACTGCTCCTGAAAAAATCAGAAGAATGACAGAAAGAACACTGAGCTCTGACAGTCCCGGTTCAATGATATTCAGCAGATATGCCGGCCATGCGGTTGCGGCGATCCTGCTTCTGAACAGGAGGAATGCAATAGTCAGAAGAATCCCTTCTGCCAATGCCATAGCCAGCGATACCTTCATCGGGTCAGATGCTATTGTCCGGTTCAGATACCGTCTCATAAACAGAACCGCCTGTACGATCAGACAGACAGAAAATGAACCGAGAACCGCTATGGCGGTAATCACAGCCGCTGCCGGATTCGGCGGTGCATTCAGGTTCATCAGCTGACCTGAATACAGGATCGCCGCAAACAGCAGAACATGCACCGGAAGACTGCGAAGAAACAGATTTCTGAAATCAGTAAATATCGTATTCATACCGTAAAACCTCCAGCAATGACCATATCAAGAATGTACAATGCAGGTGCTGCTTTGTTTATTTACGGGCGGATCGGATCAAACCAGGAACCATTTGACAGATATACAGCAGGTGTTGCGGTTGAAGAATTGAAGCGGAGCCTTCGATTCAGATTGATACATTTATGATAATACACCCCCTCATAGGAAGAATAGTATGACTCAACACTATCATACTGTGTATATGTTACATATATGGCCGGCAGATAGCTGACAGCAGTAGATAACGCATCAGATATATTGTTTGTATCTGTCTTTATTCCTGATGATATTCACATTGCTGGGAAGAAACATTTTCCCGACATTCTTCACGACAGACAGACAGATCATCCAGGCAGCTTCGCTGTGCTTTGTCATATTCCTGTTCGGTCTGTTTGCCCAGAATCTCAGAGTCATCCTGGCCGGATGCCTGCGCGGTG
>CADABS010000001.1 GCA_902786245.1 uncultured Erysipelotrichaceae bacterium | reverse complement strand
ACGACAGAGAACACGATCAGAATTATCCTTCCTGTGATGCAGATGGATCATGATTTGAAGCCTGACGAAGATTCCGTGTATACTCTTCTAAAGGGTAAACTGTTGCCAAGTTCTGTGATTACAGAGAAAACCGGATTTGGAAAATCAAAAACGGTAGCTATTCTGAATAAACTGGTTGAGAAGGGATATATCCGAGTACATGGAACTGGAAGAGGAACAAAGTACTCTGCAGAATGATCAGTTTCTGTTGCCCACGTGAAACGACGTCGAGACGGTATGCTGCTTGTACCACCAAAAGAAGGACTTCATTTTAGTGCCCTATGAGCCGAAAGATGCGGAGTATCTGAGAGAATATAGAACAGAGAGCAATCAAAAATGAAAATCGAACTGATCAATCTTTCAGATGATAACATGAAACAATGCTTTAAGCTGAAAGTCGCAAGCAATCAAGTGCAATATATCGCTTCAAATGAAAACTCCTGGAAAGCTGCAAAAGAAAATGAAAAGGTGGCTCGTCCGTTTGCTACTACATGTGATGGATAACATTTGGAGCGGTAAGAAAAAACCGAGAGAATCCGCTGCTGCAGCAACAGTTTCGATGCCCGGAAAAAGATGTTTGTCAGTATAGTTTGTGCTGCAGGAGGAAAAGTATATGGGTCTGATCCGTGCGATGATCAAAACATATCGGGGAAACGGCTGTTCAAGGGATCAGCTTGCAAAAGTACAGAAAGACAGGCTGAAAAAACTGGTCGGTTTTGCGAAGGAAAACAGTCCGTTTTATAAAGATCTCTATAAAAACATAGGCGAAGACTTTTGTCTTGAAGATCTTCCGCCTGTGACTAAGCCTGAAATGATGGCGGCCTTTGACCGTGTTGTGACCGACCGTCATGTGACGATGAAAAGAATTGACGGGTATTGTAAAGATCCGGACCATATCGGCCGCATGCTTGATGACAAGTATCTTGTCTTTAAGACATCCGGTTCCACAGGTAATCCGGCAGTCGTGCTGTACGATCAGAACTGTATTGATGTTTCTTCTGCCGTTGCGGCGTTGAGGACCTTCGCGAGGCAGGAGGATTTCAAGGCCTTTATGCGGCACGGAAAGAAAACAGCAGGGGTATTTGCCGATTACGGTTTTTACCTGGCCTGCGGGATGTCCCGTTATTTACAACTTAAAATGCCCCGTAAAAAGACAAAAATCACAGTCGATGTCAATGCGCCGGAAGCGCAGATCATCAGGGAACTGAATGCTTTTGATCCGGCAATGCTCAGCGGCTACCCGTCCAATCTTGCACTGCTGGCAGATTATGATGAACTGACGATACATCCTGACGTTGTCATTACCGGCGGAGAGCTGCTGACGGACAAAGTACGCAGAAAGCTGCAGGATAAATTCGGATGCTATGTACAGACGCATTATTCCTGTACAGAGGCCGGCGAGATCGCCTGTGAATGCTCGGAAGGACATCTGCATATCAATGAAGACTGGGTAATCGTTGAACCGGTCGATCATGATAACCGCCCTGTGGGGTACGGGGTTCTCTCAGACAAAGTACTGATCACAAATCTTGCAAACTATATTCAGCCGTTTATCCGTTATGAACTGACAGACCGGATCATCGTTCATCATGAAAAATGCAGGTGCGGCAAAAATACACTCTGGCTTGAGATCGAAGGACGGACCGATGATACACTTGCATTTGAAAATGGCGTAAAGACCGCGCCGATGTCGCTGTATAAGATTCTTGAAGAAATCAAATGCATTCAAAGATTCCAGCTGATCCAGACAGGACCGAAGCAGCTTGAACTTCGGCTTGTCAGTGACCGGAAAGAGCAGGGATTTGCGGAAGCGAAACGGGAACTGCTGGCTTTCTTCAAAAGCAAAGGTCTGGAGAATATGGAAATCAATCTGTCCGATCAGCCGCCGCAGGCAGATCCTGTCAGCGGAAAGTTCAAGCATGTTTACAGAGCTGCATTGCCTGAGAAATGATTTACTTATGCAGCCGACAAACTCTTTCTGAAACTGACGGTCTGCAGATCATCAATGCCATCAGGAGCCGCATAAAAAGCGAATCGTAATCTAAGATATCAAACCGGATGCAGATCCGTTTTGATGATGAACGTCTGTAACTGCATTCCGCAGCATACAGACGTTCTTTTGAACAGGATCTCTTTTTGTCGCTTCCCATGCGACCATGTTTCTTCCTGTTTCCTGCATGATAGATATGCATAAGCAATCACGGATGATGTACTTAAGGAAACATCCGCATCTGTTTCGGCACAGAAAGACGGATCTGCCAGACAGGCAGAACCGGATAAACAGAGAAGTATTGAAAGAATGGATGTACAGCTGCTTCTGTGCAATGGAAGGGATATCTGAAGTCAGTGACAGTGTACAGAAAAAGGGCTGCGCAAAGGAGGGAATGATGACAGAAAAATACGAAAGACGTGCGCTGACCAGCAGAATAGCCGGCTGTCTGCTTGGAGGGGCTATTGGAGATGCTCTAGGCTATGAAATCGAATTTGAAGAATGGGATACGATCCGCTTCCGTTTTGGAGAAAACGGAATTCAGAAACTGTATCTCTATGATGACAGAGCTGTCTTTTCTGATGATACCCAGATGACTTTATTTACCCTTGAGGGTATCATACTCGGCTATTGCAGAGCGGAAAATAAGGGAACCGGTGCACCGCTTTCTGTATATATCTGGCAGGCATATTTATCCTGGCTCAAGACGCAGGGCATTGAGCCGGTGAATAACAATGATAAGTTTGACAGTATCAGTTCTCTGCTCAAAGAAGAGGCAATGAATGTACGGAGAGCACCGGGAAATACATGTCTCCATGCGCTTTCCAGCGGTGAGATGGGTACCATTGAGAACCCAATCAACGATTCCAAGGGCTGCGGCGGTGTCATGCGTACAGCACCGCTCGGTTTTTTCCCGTTTATCACAAATCCTGTTCTGGAAGGGGCGAAGGCTGCAGCCATCACCCATGGCCATCCCCTTGGCTGGCTGCCTGCAGGTATTCTCAGCGGCATTGTCCATCGGTGTATCTGGGGAGATACAGAAAAAACAGCGCTGAAAGAGATCATTGAGAAGGTGATACAGGAAACCGCCGGGCAGTTTCCGGAATATGCAGAATATATGAATGAACTTGAAGCGCTTCTGCGCAGAGCGATTGCGATGAGTGCAGAGCAATGGAACGATGTCGAAGCGATTGAAACACTCGGCGGCGGCTGGACCGGGGATGAAGCTCTGGCAATAGCGGTTTACAGCTGCGTGAAATATCCGGATCAGCTGAAAAAGGCACTGATCTGTGCTGCGAATCACTCCGGTGATTCTGATTCCACTGCAGCGATTGCAGGAAATATCCTTGGCGCATATCTGGGCCTCGATCAGATCGATATGCAGTGGGTCAATCATCTGGAAATGAGAGACCTGATCATGGATTATTCTTATCAGGCAGCGGAAATCTGTCATCGGAATGCGCAGTCCTGAAGAATGCCTGTCAGTCTGCACAGGCAGAGGTATATGATATGGATATGAAAAAAGTATGGGTATCGGATGGATTCTGTACAGCAGTATTCCTGTTCATATTATGGTTTTCATATTTGTTCTGCCGGCAGGAATGCATGAAACAATTGCACCGGTATTCCGTATCGTATACCGGACTGATTCCGCTGAGTGAAGAATGTGAATTGCTGTGGTATATCCATCCGCTTCTGATCATTCCAGGCTGTCTCATTTCGCTGTACAGAAGAAAGAACTGCGGATGCATGAACACCTGCAGTTCTTTTTCGGCTGTCTGGCACACATTGCATTGACATGCACATATTACTACTATATAGTATTAAAAGGTACTATATAGGAGCGATTGTATGAGAATAAACGGAGGATTTCAGGTTTCCAAGATCAAGCAGCTCGGCGACCGTATATTTGAAAAGATTCTGGCAGAGCGGGGTATTGAAGAGTTCAACGGAGCCCAGGGAAGGATCCTCTATGTCCTGTTCCAGGCAGACGGTGTACCGATCAAGACCGTATCCGAAAAATGCGGACTGGCGATCACTTCGCTGACGACAATGCTTGAAAGAATGGAGAAAGCCGGACTGATCGTACGCAGACAGGATGATGCGGATAAACGGAAAACACTTTTGTTTCTGACGGATAAAGCAAGAAATCTTGAAAATGACTATATCGCGCTGTCGGAAGAAATGGGCGATATCTATTATCAGGGATTTACGGAGGAAGAAGTAAAGGCTGCGGAGAGCTATCTCGACCGGATCCGTATGAATCTGGAGAGGTGGCAGCCGAAATGACGCAGTGTATCAAAGATCTGATCAGAAACCTGAATCTTGTGATCGGCTGTCCGGTCGGATGCAGCTACTGCTATGCCCGGAACAATTGCCGCAGATTTCATATCACAGATGATTTTTCCAGGCCTGAATACTATCCGCAGAAGCTGCAGATCCTGGAACGGAAAAAACCGGGAAACTGGCTGCTGACCGGCATGAGCGACTTATCCGCATGGAACAAGGAATGGCTGGAAGCGGTTTTCTGCAGACTGCGGGACAATCCCGGACACCAGGCTCTCTTACTGACAAAGCGGCCGGATCTGCTGCAGATCAGTACAGATCTGCCCAATGCCTGGTTCGGAGTAACTGTGACTAGGAAATCAGAACTCTGGCGGCTGCAGGCATTAAAGGAAAATGTCAAAGCAAAACATTACCATGTAACATTCGAACCGCTCTTTGACGATCCCGGAGAGGTGGATCTTTCCGAAATTGACTGGATCGTGATCGGTACGATGACCGGTGCGATGAAGAAGAAAGTACATACGGAACCGGCATGGGCCTACAGCCTGACGGCACAGGCACATGCACTTGGCATTCCGGTATTTATGAAGGAAGACCTGGTGGAAATCATTGGCGGAGAGAATATGGTGCAGGAGCTTCCTGGTGCATTTGAAAGCGTATTGGAGGTACGGAAATCATGCTGAATCCCGAAATTAAAACAGGGTATGTTGAAACAAAGAATATCATGACAAAATCGAACGGTCCGCTCGGCGGATATGCGGTCAATCCCTATGTCGGATGCACCCATGGCTGCAGGTACTGCTATGCATCGTTTATGAAGCGGTTTACCGGACATACAGAGGAATGGGGAACCTTTCTGGATGTAAAGACATGGCCCGCAATCAAAGATCCGAAGAAATATGCCGGACAGAAAGTCATCATCGGCACTGTCACCGACGGATATCTTCCGCAGGAAGAAATCTACGGCAGAACCAGAACGGTCCTGCAGGAACTGAAGAACAGCGGTGCGGATATCCTGATCTGCACGAAGTCCGATCTTGTGCTGCGCGACCTTGATCTGCTGAAGGAAATCAATCAGAAGAACAGACTGACGGTATCCTGGTCCGTAAACACACTGGACGAACAGTTCTGCGAAGATATGGATGATGCGGTCAGTATTGAAAGAAGGCTTGCGGCGATGAAGCAGGTGTATGATGCCGGCATCCGTACGGTATGTTTCGTTTCTCCGGTATTCCCCGGCATCACGGATATCGAAGCGATCATCGAACGCGCAAAGGACCAGTGCGATCTGGTCTGGCTGGAAAATCTGAATCTGCGCGGCGGATTCAAAAAGACGATCCTGGATTATATTGCAGAGAAGTATCCGGATCTTGTACCGCTCTATGATGAGATCTACAGAAAGAAGAACCGCAGCTATTTCGAAGCTCTCGAAAAGAAAGCGGAAGCAATTGCAGAGAAGTACGGATGCCGTTTCATCGACAATGAAACGCCGTATGAAAGAGTTCCGCAGGGGCATCCGACGATCGTGGACTATTTCTATCACGAAGAGGTCCGCGGAACCGCCAACAGCGGTAAGAGAAACAGATCCGTCTGAATCACTGAACAGCCGTTCTGAAACAAAAAGTTGAGTTCAGACAGCAGGAGAAGAAAATGATACAGCATTGATTACAGGTGCTTCCGGCGGTCTCGGTCTTGCATTCGCAAGGATCTGTGCGAAGAAACACTATGATCTGGTTCTTGTGGCAAGAAGTGAAGGAAAGCTGCATGCACTGAAGGATCAGCTTGAAAATGAATACGGGATCCGGGTGTATGTATGTCCGGCAGACCTGTCCGTTCCGGATGCGGCACTCGATGTGTATAACTATACCGGTAAGAACGGTCTGACGATCGATGTCCTGATCAACAATGCCGGCTTCGGCGATGACGGAAGCTTTGCGGACTGCGATTGGCAGAAACAGTATGATATGGTACAGGTCAATATCACAGCTGTGATGCATCTGACGCATTGTTTCCTGAAGGGAATGATTGAGCGGAGAAAAGGGAAGATTCTCAATGTTTCTTCCGTTGCCTCCTTCTGTGCCGGACCGGATATGTCTGTCTACTATGCATCCAAGGCTTTTATCCGCAGTTTTTCAGAAGCCCTTGCCGAAGAAGTCAGGGGGACCGGTGTCACTGTGACAGCACTGTGTCCTGGACCGACAGCGACGGGATTTGAAAAGGCCGCTGCCATGAAAAGCGGATCAATGATGTTCAGAAAGGCAGCCAGTGCAGAGGATGTTGCAGAAGCAGGTATCAAAGCTCTTGAAGAGGGCAGGGTGCTCTGCTATCCCGGTGTTTTTGTCAAGACCGTGAATATTCTTTCACGGCTTGCACCGCGGTCCGTCACCAGGAAGTTTGCAGAAAGAATGAATCACTGAACGGCTGCTTGCAGCAGAGTTCACAGGGTCCGGAGCGATAGTTCCGGCTTCTTTTTATCATCTCTGTTCCGGTCTTGGCCATATTGACACGGCGTCAGAATACTAATATGATAATAATACTGACACAATGTCAGCATTATGGAGATACAAGATGAGAAAAGCGACACAGGAACAGATTGAGCAGAAGAGAGAAGAAATCATCAATGCCTGCGAACAGCTGTATCAGACGATGAGCTTCCGTGAAATCACGATGAAGGAAATCGGAACGATTACTTCTTTTTCCCGTCCGACAATATATAACTACTTTGAAACAAAGGAAGAGATCTTCCTGGGACTCTTTCAGAGGGAGTATGAACGCTGGAATGAAGAACTGACAGAAATACTGAATGAAAATGAGAAACTGACGAAAGCGGAACTCGCAGATAAAATTGCGGAGTCTCTGGCCGGAAGGGAACAGTTGCTGAAGCTTCTGTCCATGAACAATTACGATATGGAAGCCAACAGCCGGCAGGAACTGCTGAATACATTCAAGCAGTCCTACGGCCGCAGCATGCAGCTGATGCGGATGCTGCTGGAGAAGTTCTGCCCTGACATGGATTCTATGGATATGCAGAACTTCATTTATATGTTCTATCCGTTCATGTTCGGCATCTATCCGTATACGGCGGTCACGGAAAAACAGAGACTTGCCATGCAGGAAGCAGGGATCCGTTACATATATCAGAGCGTTTATGAACTGACATACAGCTGCCTGATCAGGCTGCTGGGATGATACGCATTCATCATAAAGGAGGCGAAATGATGAAAGCCATGCAGTGTATTGATTTTCATTCACATCCGGTAACGGATGCATTCAGGAAAGCGATGGCTGACCTTGGAATCGACCCGATGGAAGAAGACGGATTTCCGCTGCCGAAATGGAGCGCGGAAGAACATCTTGCGTTCATGGATGAAGCGGGAATTGACTATACGGTTCTTTCCGCACCGGTGCCCCATATCTATAACGGCGATGCTGCGAAATCCCGTACCGCCGCAAGAGAGATCAATGAAGAGACTGCTTTGATCGTCAAAGAACATCCGGACAGGTTCGGCTTTGCCGGTATTGTCCCTCTGCCGGATATTGAAGGAACCCTGGCAGAAACCGCATATGTTCTCGATACGCTTGGGGCATGCGGAGTAAAAGTTGCCACAAATATGGGCGGCATTTATCTGGGAGATCCTGTCTTTGATCCGGTCATGGAGGAATGGAACCGGAGAAAAGCGCTGGTGATCGTCCATCCCTGCCGTGCGAGAAAGCGTCCGGAAAATGTCATTACGGGTACGGTCGCAGCGATCTATGAGTATCCGGCAGATACGACCAGAGCAGTACTGAATATGATCGCAAACCGGATCATGACCCGTTTCCCGGATATCCGCTGGATCATTCCGCACTGCGGTTCATTCCTGCCGTATATGCTGCAGAGATTTACCGGTGTATCGGGAATCCTGGCTTCCATGGGCATGATGGAAACGGTGGATGTAAAGGCTGAATTTGAAAAACTGTATTTCGATATCGCAGGCGATCCGGAACCGGTACAGCTGCAGATGCTCAGAATGGCTGCGGCGGATGACCGTATTGTTTACGGCAGCGATTTCCCGCATTCACCGGGCAGAGTGATCCTTGCCAAGAAAAAGCATTTTGACGCAAATGCAGAATACAGCGGCATCCGTGAACAGATTTATTCCGGTAACGGAATACGGCTCCTGCATGGCAATGACTGAGCAGGAAGGAAAGGTCAGGGGAAAACAATGAAGAAAACAATGAAAGCATTGACTGCCATTCTGATGGCATTGGGTCTCTCAGCCTGTGCAGGCACGCAGAATAATGCGTCTTCTGAGGATCCGGTGGCAGAACCGGAAAGCACACCTGCAGAAACGGAAACTGCAGCGGACAATGAAACTTCCGGCGGAGACATCCTGGTCGTATATTTCTCGGCAACCGGTACGACAAAGGGAGTCGCTGAAAAGATTGCGTCCGTTACCGGCGGCAGTCTGTATGAGATTGTTCCTGCCGAACCTTATACGGATGCAGATCTCAATTACAACGATTCAGGCAGCCGCGCTACCAGAGAACAGAATGACAAAACCATCCGTCCTCAGATCGCAAGCGAAGACATTTCACTGGAAGGATACAGTACGGTATATCTCGGTTTCCCGATCTGGTGGGGTGAAGAACCCAGGATCATGGATACCTTTGTCGAGAAATACAGCTTTGAAGGAATCAAGGTGATTCCGTTCTGCACATCCGGCTCCAGCGGTATCGGACACAGCGGTGCCAATATGGAAGCTCTTGCCGGATCCGGTACATGGCTGGAAGGCAGACGCTTCAGCGGAAGCGTATCCGAAGCAGATCTGGCTTCCTGGACGGAAGGACTGAAATGAGGCAGCCGTCATGAAGATCGTTATACTGATGGGCAGTCCGAACCGGAACGGATCGACAGCGATTCTTGCCGAAAACTTCAGGAAAGGTGCAGAGGAAGCAGGACATTCGGTGGAAGTCATCGATGTCTGCCATGCGGATATCCATCCGTGCATCGGCTGTGTGAGATGCGGATATGAAGGACCGTGCGTGCAGAAAGACGATGTGGAAATGATCCGTCAGAAACTGCTTGCGGCAGATATGGCTGTATTTGCGACACCGCTGTATTACTACGGAATGAGTGCCCAGCTGAAGACGGTTGTCGACCGCTTCTGTGCCTATAACGGCAGTCTGCACAGCAGACATCTGAAATCCGCTCTGCTGAGTGTCGCATGGAACAGCGATGACTGGACTTTTGATGCACTTGCGGCGCATTACAGGACGCTTGTACGCTATATTGATTTTGACGACTGCGGCATGGTGCTCGGATACGGATGCGGTACACCTGGGATGACAAAACGCAGCAGATATCCGCAGGATGCATATCAGCTGGGAAGGAGCCTGTAAAACATGTCGAGGGTTCTTGTTCTCTCTGCAAGTCCCCGTAAGAACGGGAATTCCGATATCCTCTGCCATCAGTTCATCGAAGGGAGCTGAAGAAGCAGGACATGCCTGCGAACTGATCTCCCTGTATGACAGAAACATCGGTTTCTGCCGTGCATGCTATGCATGTTTCAGGACCGGGGAGTGTGTTCTGCATGATGATATGGCAAAGATCCTGAAAAAGATGCAGGAAGCAGATGTGCTTGTCATCGCAACACCCGTCTATTTCCTGACCATGAACGGTATGCTGAAAACGGCAATTGACCGGTTTCTGCCGAAATGGCAGGACCTGGGCGGACATGATGTCTGGCTGATCATTACCGGCCATGACAGCCGGAAAGGCCTGCAGCTGGCAGGAGATGAACTGACCGCGATATTCCGGAATCTCGGCAATGAAATCAAAGGAATCATCTGGGGTGACAATGTCTGGCAGAAAGGTGAAGTCAGAGATACAGAAGCCATGGAAGAAGCCTGTCGGGCAGGACGCAGTATTTACTGAGTTTCAGGAGGACGTACACGATGAAGAAAAGAATGATCCGGTCTGTGATCTGTGCAGCACTGCTTCTGGCAGCGGGCTGCGCAGACAGTACGGCTGATGAAAACCCGCAGCAGAATCCTGCGGAGGAAGAAACAGCTGCACAAGAAAATACAGAAGAGGTTTCCGCTCCGGAAACAGAAGGGGATGCGCCGACGGTCTATTTTACTTCTGATATTTCTGCAGAAGGCCTGGTGAAGATCTATGATGCGCTCGGCTGGACCCCGGAAGGGAATACTGCAGTCAAGATTTCTACCGGCGAACCTCCGGCAAGCAATTATCTGCGGCCGGAACTGATCGGGGATCTGGTGAAGAAGGTCAACGGAACAATTGTGGAATGCAATACCGCCTATGGCGGATCGCGCTCGTCTTCAGCCATGCATAAGCAGGTAGCGGAAGATCACGGATTCACTGCAATCGCGGATTTCGATCTGCTGGATGAAGAAGGCGAAACCGAATGGCCGATGAGCGGAGGAAAGCGGCTTGATAAAGTCATCGTCGGCAGCCATGCGGACAATTATTCTGACTGGGTGATCCTTTCCCATTTCAAGGGCCATGCCATGGCAGGCTTCGGCGGTGCGATCAAGAATGTCGGTATCGGCATTTCCTCTCCGAGCGGAAAGGTATATGTCCATACGGCCGGCACAAAGACCAGCGGCAGTATCTGGTACAGCGACCAGGACGCATGGCTGGAAGCACTGGCGGAGATGGTATCCGGCTTCAGTGCCCATGTCGGCAAAGAACATATCATTTACATCAATATCATGAACCGTCTTTCCGTGGACTGCGACTGCGACGGGAATCCTGCCGAACCGGATATCCATGATATCGGTATCCTTGCCGGTACAGATCCGGTGGCGCTGGATCAGGCCTGCGTGGACCTTGTCTATCAGGCAGAAGGAAATGCTTCTCTGGTGAAGCGGATCGAATCTCTGCATGGAATCCATACCCTGGAACATGCCGAAGAAATCGGTCTTGGCACCAGAAAATATACATTGGTAAATATTGATGGCTGAGGTTTTTGCGGTTCTTGGAAGAGAATTGATTTATATCTGGTATTATTTCACGGTCCAGTTCCATCAGATCTTCCGGTACTGGATTTTCGGCATGCTGATGGGATCGTTTATTTCGGTTTTCGCAAAGGATAAGATCCACGGCATCTTCGCCGGCATGAGGAATCAAAAGTGGGGTCTGTTCGGAATCATTCCTGCCTGTATTCTTGGAATTGCTTCGCCGCTGTGCATGTACGGGACGGTGCCGATTGCGGCTTCGTTCCGGAAACAGGGGATGCGGGAAGACTGGCTGGCCGCCTTTATGATGGCATCGGTCCTGCTGAATCCGCAGCTGATCATCTACAGCGCTGCCCTTGGCAGAAAAGCTCTGGCAGTGCGCATCATCACATGTTTTCTGTGCGGATGTGCAGCCGGACTCCTTGTTCATTTTTTCTGTCGGAAAAAGGAATTCTTCTGTTTTGACGGGTTTGAAGAGAGGCCCGGGCATGATACCCATCCCGATCTGTTCATCCGGTATGTGCTGAATGTATGGCGCAATATCAAAGCGACCGGCCTGTATTTTCTGATCGGCATTCTTCTCTCGGCTCTGTTTCAGCGCTATGTGCCGCAGGATCTGATGACGGATATCTTCGGCGGGAATGAAGCATGGGGTGTATTGATGGCGGCGACGGTCGGTGTACCGCTGTATGCCTGCGGCGGAGGTACGATACCGCTTCTGCAGCAGTGGCTGTGGGACGGCATGTCCATGGGCAGTGCGGCAGCCTTTATGATCACCGGTCCTGCCACAAAGATCACAAATCTCAGTGCACTGAAAATCGCAATGGGATGGAAACGCTTTGCCCTGTACATTCTCTTTGTGATGCTGTTTTCCTTCCTGTGCGGGATGGCAGTGAATCTGACCGTATAAACCTGCATATTATAAAAACGGCCGCTTTAGGGCGGCCCTCGTAAGAAAGTTTTATAGTTTTCAGGAATGGCATGATCTTCGGGTCATGCCATTTCCTGCTACATCAGTTCACTCAGTGGGATGAACCCTATCAGATCGTAGCAGATATGGATGCTCTGGCGGCGTTTTCCGCTGCTTTTGTCCGGAGCTCCGACATAGATCGCCTTAATCAGCTCATGGGCCGCATAAGGCGTCAATTCGGTCATTTCTGCGTACTTCCTGACCTTCTGAATGAAAAGTTCAAGATTCTGGTTCTGTTGTTCCTGTGTTTCGATTTCCTGCCGTAAGACTTCCGCGTCTACTTTCAGTTCGCGCTGTTCATCCTCATAGGCCCGGCTCATCATGGCGAACCGGTCATCACTGATCCGGGATGCCACATTGTCCTCATAAAGACGAATGAAGAGGCGGTCTAATTCAGCGATACGTTTCTCGTCCTTCTCAAGCTGCTTCTGCCTGGAACGAAGGATTTCTTTGCTTTCACTCTGCAGTCTGGATTCCATGATCGATCTGAAATGACTTTCATAGTGGCCTACGTACCAGATGACTTCTTTAAGATGCTCCCAGACCATCTTTTCAAGAACGACCGCCCTGATAAAGTGAGCACAACAATTGTCTTTGTTCTTTCTGTAGGTCGAACAGACGAAATGATCCTGGCGCTCTTCATAGTAGCTTGTGGTGCAGTAGTACATTCTGGACTTGCAGTCTGCGCAAAAGACTAACCCGGAAAACATATGGGACTTGCCTGTCTTTGACCTGCGGTGCCGCTGTGACCGGATCTCCTGAACCTTCTCGAACACTTCCGGTTCAATGATCGCCGGTTGGGTGTTGTGGAAGATCGCCTGCTTTTCGACAGGATTCTCCCTGGTCTTCTTATCCCAGATCGAATTGGTGTAGGTCTTGAAGTTTACGGTGCATCCGGTATAGTCCCTTGTTTCCAAGATACCTACCACGGAAGTCGAATCCCAATGATATGGATCCTCAGGAGCAGGTGCGTGTCCTTTTCGTCCTTCTTTGAGTGTGTATGCCGTGATGGTCAACACTTTCTCTTCAGTCAGCTGCTTTGCGATCTGCATTGGCCCCCGGCCTTCCATACAGAGATCAAAGATATGTCTGACCACCTTGGCAGCCTCTTCATCGATGATCCACTGTTTCGGATTCTCCGGATCTTTGAGATATCCGAAAGGCGGGTTAGTTGTCAGATGCTCTCCACGTTCACCCTTGGCCTTGTTGACTGCACGGATCTTACGGCTCGTATCTCTGGCATAAAACTCATTGAACCACATTCGGATCCCCGCGAAGTCATTGTCCACACTGTTCTGATCAGCAGAATCGAAATTGTCATTGATGGCTATATAGCGCACATCGTGTTTTGCAAAAGTGATGTTGATGAACATCCCTGTCATCGTGGAGTTTCTTCCCAAACGGGAAAGGTCTTTTGTCAAAAGTACCGCTACATGGTCAGATTCGATTTCGTTCAGCATGGCCTGAAAGCCGGGACGGTCAAAGTCGGTTCCGCTGTATCCGTCATCTACGAAGAATACCGGATTCGGAAAACGATGCTCGTTCGCATATGCCTCGAGGATGCGTTTTTGATTTTCGATGGAAAGCGACTCGCCAAGTCTTTCATCTTCTTGGGACAGACGGCAGTATAGCGCTGTGATTTTATAAGTTGCCCTTAACATTTCTGTTTCCTCCTTTTCAGGGGCAACTGTCTTAACAGGATTGGCTGGTGCCATTATAACCGAATTCTTCTCGTTTGTCATTTGGCATCCTCCACATTTTTCAGCAAGATGCGGGTGAGCTTCTTTTCCAAAAACTCATTTCCCTCAAAGCTTCCGGTGACAGTGTAGACGGTTCCGTGGATCTCGCGTTCGATCTTGATCTCAGGGATCTCATTTTGGCTGTTCTCCTTCTTTTTGAATATTCCGGACAAAAAGAGCCGGGTCACATAGAAACGCACCAACAGACGAGCATGGAAGCCCGCCTTTGTCGATATGCTTCTATGTAACCCGGCTATCAAACAGCCGACGGCCGCCCTGATGCAGCCTTACCGTATCCGTCCTGTCGGACAGATACCATATCGGGACCCGGCAATCTCAGGGACGGGAACCGATTAACGAATCAGGCAAACCTGATCCCCTAAATGATCCTTTTCAGGACCATCGTAATTGTATCAAGACGTATTTCTGCTGTCAATCCATCCAAAACACGTTGACGGCTTTTGGCGTCAACGTTCTGCTGCACCAAGGTTTCAGTACTTGGCAAGCAGGGCAAACCCGTAAGGGGTCGCTACTTGGCAAGCAGTGCTTAGACGTCCATTTTTTCAAAAACCGTCTATACCCCTGTTGGGAACAAATCCCAAACCCAGAGATCACACTTCGTGTGAGCTGCGCGTTTTCACGCTTTCAATAGTTTTCCTTCCCGTAAAATTTGATTTCTCGTCATAGAAATAAGGCTTGACATCGAATCGCGACAGTTGTAGAATATAAATCACGACAGTTGTAGAAAGAGAGGAAGCTATGAAAGATTCATATTCTTTACCCGATGGTGAACTGGAAATCATGCAGATTGTCTGGCAGAGTGAACCGCCTGTTTCACGCAGTATCATAGAAGAAACACTCGAAAAACAAAAACATTTAGCGCCCAGCACAATTCTCACATTTCTTACACGTCTTTGTGATCGGGGTTTCTTAAGTGTAGAACGTCATGGCCGCACGAATCTCTATACACCGCTAATATCACGCAGGGACTATTTAGCAAAAGAGAGTCGCAGGATGTTAGATCGGCTCTATGGAGGCTCCATATCGTCCTTCGCTGTTTCACTTTGTGACAGCGGCGTATCTAAAGAAGAGATTGGGGCATTACGGAAAATGCTTGAGGAAGGTGCATTATGATCTGGGGACAGATTGCCTGGGGCGTATTACTGGCAGGGCTCCTGGGTTTTACCTTTCATCGTGCGTGGAAATGGGAACATGGTTCCGAGGCACATGTGCTTTTTTCACAAAAGTATGGAAAAGAAACTTATGTTTTTGTTCCGCCAACGGTACTGTTCTGGATCTTGCTTGTATTTCTTGTCATGTTTATATGGGGTTTCGGTATTCGAAGGGGACTCATTCATTTTGCGGCCTTAGCTTTTGAGGTCTTGCTACTTCTCAGTGCTTATTTTGTCCTGCTGCTGCTTCTGTTGCCGTTCTTGCGCAGATGGTTCAGTGCACGAATGTGTGCCATTCTCTGGCTTGTTCCGGCCTTCCTCAGTTGGCAGGCACACGCGCTCATAAGTACATTGCCTCTCCCGCGCCAAACGATTTATCTGCCTCGAAAGGTGTGGCCTGTCATCGGGATCGGATGGCTTTTGGGTTTTCTTATAGTGATTGGATACTATTTGATCCCTCACCTCGTTCTTCGTGTGTGGCTCCGGAAGAATTCAGTGCCGGAATCTGATAAGGAAATATGTGCAACATGGAAACTTGAACAGGAAAAAATGGATTACCGGCGTCCGGTAGCATTGTTGAGAGCAGAAGTAGCAGCTCCATTTTCCATGGGACAAACAAAGCGGACACGTTGTACGGTGCTGCCCAAACGCAACTACACGAAAGAAGAACTCTCGATGATCTTCCGGCATGAATTACATCATCTTCAGCGATGTGACGTAGATACAAAAGTCTTTCTCTGCCTCTGTAATGCTTTGTGTTGGTTCAATCCGTTAGTCTGGATAGCAACGAGAAAAGCGGCTGATGATTTGGAACGCAGTTGTGATGAGATTGTAACAGAGGATATGGGAGATCAGGAGCGACACGTCTATGCAAACTTGTTATTAGATTCTGCAGTTCCAGGAAAAGGCTTTACCACTTGTCTCTCTGCAGCTGCAGGGACGCTTCGCTATCGACTGAAGAGCATCATGACCCAACGTAAGCGCCTGCTTGGAACAGCTGTTTTGATGGTTGCACTCTTTGGTTGTGTCATGTGTTTTGGAATCATATCTATCAGTGATACACGGGGGAACTTCACATCTTTAATACTTGATTCTGATACTGAAATACAAGCCATCTATGATGGTAATAGTCTTGATACTCTGAGATGGGATGATTCTGCACTTCGGGAAACGCTTGAAGGGATTGAATTAGAACATATAGCTGGGTTGCGTAACCCTGTGCTTAATGGAAAGGAAATCACTTTTGTGTTATCAGAAGGTAGATTTGTTTCTTTAACAGACCAAGTAGTTATTGTACATGACTATCACGAATACAACAGTACAGCTGACTGCTACATAGTCAATAATTCTGTTGATTGGGAAGCCCTGCGTGCTTGCCTTCATATAGTCGGTGATCAACAGTAATTAATTGCTTTTATACGAAAATACCGGACTGTATTAAAACAGCCCGGTATTCTTTGTTAACCAACCATGTCAGACAGATGCCCAAATAATAACTGACTCAAAACTTTCTTATGAGCATCCGCCCTTTCAGCAGCCGTTTATTTATTTGATTTGTGTTTCAGTGTACATCATGCAGAGGCGATGTATACATCGGATCGTTTCTGCCTTTGATCAGCTTGATGAAGACCCGGAAGCCGATGATCCAGGTGAGAAGGATGGCCAGGAAGGGAAGGAATACCAGGTTATCGTTCACTGCCAGCAGTTCTTTCGAGAGAGAATAATCATACAGACCATGCAGAAACCATGGAATCAGAAATGCCGGAAGCAGGTATTTTTTATTTCCGGTACAGAAGCGTTTGCCGATATAATAGCCCATGATCATGCCGTAGAATTCATGCAGGGCGGTAACGCCGCGGACGAGGATCGTGATGACATCGGAACCGATCGCATAGACTACGGATTCGATGATATTGAAGCCGCAGGCTGCGATGGTCATGAAGGCGGCGATATCCATCCAGCTGACATTCTGTTTCCGCTGCAGCACGTATTTTCTCCCGGTCATGTATTTCACGAATTCTTCGGCAAATGCAAGGACGATGAATTTGTAGAAAGCCTCCTGTATCAGAAGCGGGACTCTGCCTTTCAGGGTCAGATTCATCAGAATGTTCAGAGACATGGATGCCGCTGTGACGGGAAAGACACTGAGCATGCCGCTGCCCAGTACCTTTGTGCAGGTCTTCCGGTAATCCGTGTCATCTTTCTTTCTGTTCTGAAACCAGAAATAGAAAAACATAGAAGGGATGAAACTGGCCAGGACGGCAAGTACGATCATCAGCATCTTTCATTTCTCCTATCCGTTGTTGCGGGCGTAGATTGCCTGCATTTTTTCATAGAATCCGGGATTCTCTGATCCGTACTGGGCCTGACATTCATCCAGTGCCGCTTTGTAGATATCCACGTTGATATGGTCATTGATATCGATTTCCGAGGCTGCTTCATCCAGCAGTCCGAGATCTTCCATGTAATTCCATGCCCGGATGACGGAACTCTTCATCGGATCGACGTTCAGGTCGCAGCGGGGATTGTCAAGATAGGCCCGGACGTATGCTTCGTCATTGCTGATGACACGGGCAGTCAGGGCAACGGTTTCTTCATGATGGGAATCGTACCATGCCATGGCCCGGATCCATGCTTTCAGCAGTTTCCGGAGAGTATTGGGATTTTCATTGATCCAGGAAGTCAGTGCCTCGGCCCGGCAGCATGAATAATCGGGAAGGATATCGCTGGCATAGGTCAGGACTTTGACATTCGGATTCGAATTGATTTCGTAGTTCAGGGAGGTGCCGACCAGTCCGAAGTCGGCTCTGCCGCTTTCAACGGCTTCGATGCGTTCTTTCTGGGTATAGGTTTCCAGCCAGTTAATGTCTTTCAGGGGGTCATATCCCATATCCAGCAGGGGACCGGTGACCGCAAACAGATTCGGTTCACAGGCCATGGTCTTGCCGATCAGATCTTCGATGCCGTGCCATTCCGCATCGGTTCTTCCGAAGACCGGCATGCATCCTGTCAGCATGTATCCGGCGAAGATCGTCATATCCATGCCTTCGGAGATGTGCTGCAGGGGAAGATTGGTTCCGAAATTGGAAGCGATGTCGATCGTACCGTTGCGGATGCATTCGAATACTTCATTGTCATTGTCGACCGGGACATATTCCACGGTGATGCCTTCATCCTTCAGATATCCCTGTTCCTCGGCGATGATATTGAAGATATGGCCGTCTGTATGCAGGGCAAGACGGACGACGCCGCTTTCAGCCGGAGCTTCCGGAGCGGCAGGTGTCTGTTCTTCTTCAGCAGATGCGCATCCGGCAAGAAGGACGGCGCACAGCATGATTTTCAGATGATTCTTCATTTGTCTTCGTCCTCCTCCTTAAAATCGTCGATGGTTTTGCGGTCCGTCATATCGAGACTGGATACCGTGATATTGTCGAACGGCACATTGATGTCATTGCGGTAGAAGATCTGCAGTACCTCGCGGTTGAGGAAGCGGATCACGGAGCGCACGTTCTGTTCGCTGCAGCGGGCACCGACCATCAGGGTTACGCCGCTGGCTCCCAGTTCCGCAACACCCAGATAATCCGGTCCGTCCAGGATCATCGGATTCTGTTCGGCCAGAGCCGGCAGATCGCGCCGGAGCACTGCTTCGACATAATCGATATCCTGACCGTATTCGATGTCGATCCGGATCGATGCGAAGGAAGCGGCCTTTGTCATATTCAGTACGCCGGAGATGCTGTTGTTATTGAAAATCTTGATATTTCCGTCCGGTGCCTGGATCTTGGTGGTACGCAGACCGATGTCCATGACCGTGCCGCGGAAATCGTGGATCGTGACGATATCGCCGACCCGGAATTCGCCTTCAAATACGATGAAGATACCGGCAAGGATATCCTGGATCAGCGACTGCGATCCAAGACCGATGACCAGCGACATGATACTGGCACCGGCCAGCAGGCTGGCGGTATCGACACCGAGCAGGTAGAGGCAGTAGAACAGGGCACCGATGGCACCGCCGTATTTGAGAATGGACATGATCAGGTGGGCCAGGGTTTCGCCCCTTGTACCGATCAGAGAAGAAATGATATTGATCGGAATCATCAGCACCCGTGTGAAGATGATCACGCTCATAATGACGATTGCACATGCAGTCAGGGCGAAGACGTTCCAGTTTCTGTCCCACAGTCCGCTCATGACATACTGGATGATGGAGCGGCTGCTGAATGAGGTGTTGAATCCGAGGATGCTTGCAAGTACATACAGCATCAATGCGGCAAAGACAGCGCCGATAATGACTGCCAGCTTCTGTTCCGGTCCCCGTTCGTTCCATGGGATCGAGCGGTTGTTCCATCTCGCCGAAGCCCGGGTTGTGGAGGATTGGCGTCCGGAAGGAAGGATGATACTGAAGATCGCTGCGTTCAGTCCGTCTTCCTCCTCTTCTTCGCTGACGGTTCTGTAATAGTTTTCTTCTTCGCTGCTGGTCAGGGTGATCGTTCCGGAAAGAAGCAGGATGATGATGAAGGAAATCACGGCAGTGACCAGGGCGATCGGAGCCCGGCCCGTATACAGATTCTGCTTCGGGAGGGCGGTCGCGATATAATAGCCGTCCAGGTAGCGGTAATACTGGAAGTATTCCGTTCCGTTGATGCGGCTGAAGCCGTAATAATCGGCACCGGAGAACGCTTTCGGGGAAACGCCGAGTTCCTCTGCTGTCTTGCCGATGCTGGCGGCTGTCGGCGAATACAGACATGTATGGGCTTCTGTGGCATCGAACATGACGATGGATCCGCCGCTGAGCATGCTGGTGGAGAGGATGCTTTCGACATTGGTGGACTCGAGCAGAAGATCGTTCAGCGTTGCGCTCAGCTCGATCTGGATCAGGGAATGGTGGCGGGTGATGCCCTCACCGGTCACGTCTTCAAGCAGACCGGTTTCATTGGCCGAACGCTCGAATTCGAATCTCGATACATATTCGGTACTGCCGTCTTCGGCTTTCCGTGTAAAGTAATCCGAAACCGTACCGATGTACTGTGATTCACTGCCGAGGTCATTGACCATCAGATCCTGTACGTACGATGTCTTTCTGCCGTTGAGGACATCGAGGAAGGCATAGGACTGATCTTCTTCATTGCGGCTGATCATGAAATGCCAGTTGTCCGTGCTGGTGCTGATCACCCGGCCGTTTTCGTCATAGACATAGATGGCGTCGATGCTGTTGGCATCGCACAGCTTCTGCAGCAGAGCGGAGCGGGCGACGGATTTCAGGGGATTGCCTTCATCATCCGTCATCAGTACCCGTTCGCCGTTTTCATCAAAATAGGCATGATAGTAATCAGATTCTTCGTTGAGGATCTGGGGATTTTCCTGAATGACCAGGGAAATGATCCTGGCGGCGGAAGTGAAATGGCCGGCATGATATTCCTGAATCAGTTCTCTGTTCTCATTGCTCTCTTCATAGCGTCCGGTGACTTCATGCAGGGCTACCTGCGAGCGCTCGATGCCTTCGGTGATTTCCAGCAGGGTCTGGGTATAGAAGGTAATGCCGTACATGACCAGGACACCTGCAGCCATCAGCGGGAAGACCCGGCGGAAGATCGAACGGTCAAAGAAGATCTCGTTGTCTTTGTGCTTCATGATCCGCAGCCGGTCTGTTTCGGTGCCGTGTCTGACAAAGTCATTGCGGACGATGACGCAGTAGCCAAGGCATATCATCATGACGGCAGTGAAGCCGATGACGGTCCATAATACGGCATAGCGGTTATTGTCCAGCATTCTGCTGAGCGGCGATGCGGCGCCGATGACAAGTCTGTCGCTGATCCTTCGGGTGGCACAGTAATAGCCGGTATTGCGGATCGACAGGATGCCGGTGTAGCCGTCTTCCAGTGCTTCTTCGCTCAGTCCGCACTGCAGTGCATTCTGTCCGGACAGGAATTCATCGCCGTTTTTGTAATACAGGAACAGATGATCGCGGGGATCGACGGCAAAGAGGAATCCGTCATTGATGACGCTGGCCCGGCTGAGAACTGCAGAGACATCGCTGAGCGCAGCCGTCTGCTGGTCGGGTGCGGAGGAATCCGTACCGAGGATGATCATATGGGTGCTGCCCATGAAATCATATTCACAGGAGTAGAAATAGTAGGTTCCGAAGCGGTTCTTTACGAATACCGGTGTGATCGTTCCATCGGCGCTGCGGGTCGGTGTGAGAAGGGCATTGATGTTTTCCTGGGTCAGCAGGCTGCTGGCAGCCGGATTGGTTCCGGTCAGGGAAGGATCGGCGGAAAGCACGACCATGCCGGTCGGATCGATGACGAACAGGTAATCGGCATCCGCCCGGGCAGCGATATCGGCATAGACTTCGCTGCGGATGGAAGCGTCGGAAGCGGCCAGGGATTCGGTCATTCCTCCCGTCATCAGCAGCGCGATATCATCCAGTACTTCCTGGTTGCCCTGGTGATAGATTTCAGTGAACTGTTCCGCGCTGCTTTCATTCTTTTCCAGGATCCGGGCTGCTTCATTCAGCGCCTGGGTATTGTTTTCCAGCTGTTTGCGGTAGACGGCTTCGGTCTGGGCCGACTGCAGCAGATAGGAAATCAGCAGGGCTCCGAGTATGACAAAAAGCAGATTCACCGCAGCTTTGGTGAAGAAGTATGTATTTGCTTTTCTGACGGCGGTCTGCCCGGATTTATCTTTTTCTGTCATGGGGATTCCTCAGCAATCTATCAGGAATATGCAACACATTCTGAACCGGTACTGTCGTATAGAATACTCATCATATTTTATCATGCCGGAAGACATCTGCGCTGTACTTTCAGATGGAGGACGCAGATTGTAGAATATAGATACATATGTATTTGAACGCAAACCGTGCGGTAAGAGGTGGAAATATGGACAGGACAGATATCTATATTGGTCTGAACAATAAAGACTCGAAAATACAGGAATTCGCAGATGAGAAATACATCTCCATTCTGAAAAAGGTATGCATCAGCTACAAGGTTCCGTTTTCGTTCAGTCTGATTGAAGGCGGCTATATTCATGAAAACGGCGAATATACCCAGGAGAATACGCTGATGCTTTCTCTGATCGGTACGGAAAAAGACGTGATTGAGGAAATCGCCCAGGATCTGTGCGTTTTCTTTGACCAGGAATCGGTCCTGATCGCTTCTTCACAGGTGGAAGTCCGCAGTATTTCCAACCGCCTGAAAGATATCGGATAATTCCGAAATATACGCATCCATGCTGTGTTTCATCTATAATGGAATCAAAGAAGGTTTTATTCAGAGGGTAGTTATGAAAATCAGAAAATCCGGACTGTTTCTGGCTTTTCTCATTGCGGCTGCGCTGTTTCTGCCGGCCGGAATCAGAATTTCTGCCGATGAACCGGAATCGTTCAGCTACAATGCATACACAGCCCGTCCGTCCGTCAGCGGAAGCCTGCATGTACAGGATGGTGTTCTGGCGGATCAGACCGGAAGGAAGGTACAGCTGCGGGGTGTCAGTTCGCATGGCCTGACCTGGTATCCGGATTTTATTGCGCCTGATTTTATCAAAGGCATATCGGAAGACTGGAACAGCAATCTCCTGCGGCTTGCGATGTATTCGGAAATCTACTGCGGCGAAGAAAAAGAAGAAAGCCTGCAGCTGCTGGAACAGGGCATTGAGGCGGCGGTCGAAGCCGATATGTATGTTCTGGCTGACTGGCATATCCTGCATGATTACGATCCCAATATGAACCTTGCCGAAGCGGTGGAATTCTTTGATTATATTTCCAGTAAATACGGACATCTGCCGCATCTTCTGTATGAAATATGCAATGAGCCCAACGGCGAAACGCACTGGTCGGATGTAATGGAATACTGCGATGTGATCATCCCGGTGATCCGGAAAAACGATCCGGATGCGGTAATCACGGTCGGCACACCGGAATTTGACCGGAATCTTTCGGCTGCCGTCCTGCGGCCGCTGCCCTATGACAATGTCATGTATGTTCTGCATTTCTATGCCGCATCGCATCATGAAGGACTGCGTAAGGAACTGCAGGCAGCGCTGGAAAGCGGACTGCCGGTATTCATCAGTGAATGCGGCATCTGTGCGTCGGACGGCAACGGCAGGATCGATTATGAATCGGCTGCGGAATGGTTCACTTTTCTGCGTGATCATGATCTGAGCTATGCGGTCTGGAGTCTTTCCGATAAAGATGAATCATCGGCTTTTTTCAGACATGGCTATCAGCCCTCGGGAATTCCCGGTGAGGATGATCTGTCCCCGAGCGGCCGCTGGGTCCGGGAACTGATCCGGGGTGCAGATCCGTCTTCGATCCCGGTGCCGGTTACGCCGGAGGGACAGACGCTTTTATCCGGTTTGCGTTCATGGCTGATCGAATCGCTCGGTCCCCGCGGTTTCGGTGCGGCCGGGAAGTGGCACTGGCTGGCCCTGGTGTCGGCTGTAGTGACGGTCATCGGTGTTCTGCTGGCGATGCGTCCGCGCAAGACGCCGTCCTATGATGATGTATACAGTGAACAGGAACTGAAAGCCAATCTGAAAATGCAGGGCAGACGTCTGCGCATGGCGAGGATCCTGCTGGCATCTTCGGCCTGTCTGACATTGATCTATCTTGCCTGGCGGGCACTGTACTCGATTCCGGCGGAAGAAGGGATCCTGCCGGCTGCCTGCAGTCTGATCCTGCTGGCGGTGGAAGTGTTCGGATTCGGCGAATCGCTGATCCTGTACCGGAATCTGCTCGGCATGCATGATCATCCGCTGCCCGCCATCGCAGAAGATGAATATCCGGAAGTGGATATCTTTATCGCAACATATAATGAACCGGCTGATCTGCTGCAGAAAACCATCAGCGGCTGTCTTCATCTGTCCTATCCTGATCCTGGCAAAGTGCATATCTGGCTGTGCGATGACAACCGGCGCACTGAAATGCGGGCGCTGGCGGAGAAGATGCAGATCGGCTATTTCGACCGTCCTGACAATACCGGTGCCAAAGCCGGAAACCTCAATGCGGCAATGAAACGGACTCATGCGCCGTATATCGTGACGCTGGATGCCGATATGATCGTACGCAGCGATTTTCTGCTGAAGACGATCCCGTATTTTGTCAAAGCGCAGAAATCAGGCGATGGAAAGACGGAGCTCGGTCTGCTGCAGACACCGCAGGCATTCTATGATCCGGATGTATTCCAATACGCGCTGTATTCGGAAAAGCGGGCACCCAATGAACAGGACTTCTTCTACCGGACGATCGAACCGGCAAGGACCGGATCCAACAGCGTCATCTACGGCGGCTCCAATACCGTTCTTTCCCGCAAGGCCCTGGAGGAGATCGGCGGATTCTATACCGGCTCGATCACGGAGGATTTTGCGACCGGTGTGCTGATCGAATCAAAGGGATATGTATCGCTGGGTCTTCCCGAGCCATTGGCCAGCGGACAGACACCGCATACGTACCGCGAACATATCAAGCAGCGCACGCGCTGGGCAAGAGGCGTCATCGCAACTGCCAGACAGCTCCATCTGCTGCGTATGCCGGGTCTGAGTCTGCTGCAGAAAGTCAATTACCTGAGTTCTGTCGTCTACTGGTATTCGCCTCTGAAAAACCTGATTTATATTCTTTCGCCGCTGATGTTTGCGGCCTTTGCGATACCGGTATTCGAATGCAGCTGGATCGAACTGCTGATCTTCTGGCTGCCGATGTATATCGTCCAGGACCTGTGTCTGCGCATTCTCAGCCGCGGATCGATGTCCATGAAATGGAGCGGAATCTATGAAACCAGCGTCATGCCGCATCTGCTGATGCCGGTGATCCGGGAGACCCTGGGAATGACGATGTCTGCGTTCAAGGTAACGGATAAATCCGGCCGTCAGGCACACCGGGAAACGGATTACCGGTCGATGGCACCGTTTCTCGTGCTGATTGCCATATCCGTGTTCGGCATCATCCGGCTGGCGGTGCTGATGGACAGAATGCGCTTTATCAGTTTTGCCGTGCTTCTGTTCTGGCTGATCCGGAATCTCTATTTCCTGATCATGTCGCTGTTCCTGATCGACGGCAGGGACGGCAGCGAAGAAACAGTGGAAGTGATCGATGCAGAGCCGGTATCTCTGACCGTCGCCCATGGCAGAGAAAAAGGAAAGCAGTATTCCGGTGTCACGATCCGGCTGTATGATCATTCCTTTACGGTTTATCTGGATGAGGGGGAAGAACTCAGAACCGGCATGCCGGTGGATGCGGTAATCGATACCGGCAGATATCATGCAGAGCTCAGCGGCACCGTGACGGAGGTACATATTTCCCGGCATGGCCATGCCAGGACGCATACGGTCGAGATCCTTGATTTCCATGGGAATGAAGAGGAATATCTGCAGATCCTGTTCGATAGGATCCCGTCGCTGCCGCAGTCCCTGCACAATGACTTCGGCATTATCCGCCATTTATGGCAGAACATTGCCTGCCGGGTGGCCCGTACACGCCATTAGTTTTCTTGTGCATACGCAGCCGGCCGGGCTGTGTATAATAAAGGGGAAGTCTGAATCAGGAGAACATCAGAATGTACAGAAAATACCTCATCAGAATCATCGCAGTGATCTTTCTGCTGACCGGCTGTGCGGTGCAGAAGCAGCCGGAAGATACAGAAACGGAAGAATATCCGGTATTTGAAGCCGGAATAGACAGTATTTCGAAATACGGAAATATCGTTCTCTCGGTGGGAGCGGAGGCGATGCGTGCACTCGGTTATGAGCCGGCGGATGTTGTGCTTGTGACCATCGGCAGTGCAGAAATGGAAATGCCGGTCGGTGTACAATATACCGATGCGGACAGCGGCGAACCGGTCTGTGCCTGGATCACGGATGAAAACAGCGGCCGGGAGTATGTTGTTCTGGCAATCAATACCGGCAGCCTTGCCGAAACCATGGGCATCGCCGTAAAGCACAGTATGGATGCAGAACCCGGCTATGTCTGGGAATACTGCGAAGGCTTTGACGCATCGGTGCCGGTGACTGTTTCCATGGCGGAAAAGCAGGGCTATGCGGAAGAATATGCCATGCATCAGACCGGCGGCGTGCGGACGAATAAACGGGAAGACTATGCCTATCTCAGCGATGCCGAATACGCCAACTTCCGGGAGATCAGAACCGCGGGCATGGGGGAAGGAACACTGTTCCGTTCTTCTTCTCCGATCGATCCTTCGCTCGGCCGCAGCAGACAGGCAGATGAGGCGATGATGAATGCGCTGATCGGTACGGTCATCAATATGACAGACACGGAAGAAAGAATGAAAGCCTATGCGGATTATCCCGGATCCTATTATTCCGGCTGCCGGATCATCGCTCTGAATATGAATATTGATTTTTCCTCCGCTGAGTTTGAAGAGAAACTGGCGGAAGGCTTCCGGTTCATTGCAGCCAATGAGGGACCGTATCTTCTGCATTGCAAAGAAGGAAAGGACAGGACCGGATTTGCGGCAGCCATTCTGGAATGTCTGATGGGTGCCGGCAAAGATGAAATCATCGATGACTATATGAAAACCTTCACAGATTATTACAATATTGAAGAAGGCAGTGAGCAGTATACGAAGACTGCGGAAAGAAACATTCTGAAATCCCTGCAGAGGGCATTCGGCATCGATGAGATCGGTGCGGATACGGATCTTGCAGGTCAGGCAGAGGACTATCTTGTACGGATCGGAATGAAGAAAGATGAAATCGCTGCGCTGAAGAAGAGACTGCAGGCCGATTACGGCGGCAGATACTGAGAAACAGTGCATGAATACAGTCTGACAGGATAAGGGGTAAACGGACATGAAATTTGAAGAAGCATACAGAGGCATCAGAAAACTGCATGCCGCACAGCTGTTCAAGGTATTGTTCGCAGTGCTGGCGGTTGCGCTTCTGATCATTACACTGCTGGTAGGGCAGGACACGGGACACGGATACATCACGGACAAGGAAACGGTAGAGACGCTGACAACGGCTGCGGTGATCATGGGCATTGCGGCACTGATCCTGCCGGTCATCGGACTGATTCTGGAAATCATCGGACTCAAGCAGGCTTCGGATGATGAAGAATCCTTCCGGGTTGCGCTGTTTCTTGCGGTATTCTCGCTGCTGCTGGAGATCGCCGGCAGCGTGCTTTCGACGATCTTCAAAGACAGGGCGGATATGGCACTGAACATCATCCGGATCATCAAGCCGGTGATGAATATCGTATTGATCCTGATGACGGTGCTCGGCATCTCGAAACTGACGGATGCGCTCGATAAGCCGAAGATGAGAAACCGGGGCATTGCGGTGTTTGCCGTATCGGCTGTTGCCAATGTATGCAAGGCATGCGGGGACGGACTTCCTGCATTTATAAAGATACCGGAAGATACCGTCGATGTGATCGCATCGGCTTCGTCCGTACTCGGGCTGATCGCCTATTGCATGTATATGTCCTATCTGAGCAAAGCAGTCGTCGTACTGGAGTGAGGTAAGAGAAATGATTGAAAAAATGAAATGGACCAGAAAACCGCAGAAATATCACATCACCGATGACATGGTCGAAATCACAACGGATCCGCATACGGACCTCTGGCAGCGTACGTATTACCATTTCCGCAATGACAGCGCACCGTGTCTGCAGATGAAGACGGATGAGAAGTATTTCAGTTTTGTCGTCCGGACGGATTTTTCCGGCAGCCACCACCGCTTTGATCAGTGCGGTATCGTCATGTATCTGGATGCGGAGAACTGGCTCAAGGCATCGGTCGAATATGAGAATACTTCTTTCCAGCATCTCGGATCGGTCGTGACGAACCACGGCTTTTCGGACTGGGCAACGACGGAAATTCCGGCGGATATAAAGACGATGTGGTACCGGCTGAGCCGGCGGGAAGATGACTACTGCATCGAATGCTCGACCGATGGCATCAAGTATTCGCAGATGCGCATCTGCCATATGCATGAAGGCGGCGGGGAAATCCGTTTCGGAATCTATGCCTGCAGCCCGGAGGATTCCAGCTTTACCGCGGTATTTACCGATATGAAGCTGACGGAATGCGCATGGCTTGCCCATGACGGGCAGCAGCCTGACTGAGATGGAATGCCGGAGCCGGGATCGGAACGGGTCTGGCCGGGCTTTCCGCCGCTGCCGTCATGGTGCCGGTGCTGATCGTGCTCTGTCCGTACTTTGCCTCGGAAACAGGTGCGTATCAGGCAACGGCGATTGCCCTGGCTTCTGATATGCTCGGATCTGCCGTCACTTCGTATACCTATTACCGCCATCAGAATATCGATCTGAAACGGGGCTGGATCATGTTCGTATGCATCATCGCCATGTATACAGCCGGCAGCTGGGCGGCGTATCTCGCCGGCAATACCGTGCTCAGCGGATTTACATTGTTCCTGACGTTTTTCATCGGGATTAGGTTTCTGGTCAGTCCGGATTCATCGCACAGAGAACCTGCTGTGCGGGGATCGCAGCTGAACTGGAAGGATATTGCCGTATCTCTGTTTTTCGGACTGACGATCGGTTTCGGGACCGGGTTTGTCGGCACCGGCGGGGGAATGATAATGCTTGTGGTATTTACCGTATTTCTCGGCATGGATGTAAGGACGGCGGTGGGAACCAGTACCTTCATCATGACATTTACGGCCTGATCGCATCCATCAGCCATATTCTGATCCATCCGGCGATCATTGTTGAAAAATGGGATGTCATGCTTGTATGCATTATCACCGCAACGGTGTTTTCGCTCGGCAAGGTTTGCCAACCGGGTGCCGCCAGGACGGTCGGACTGGTTACCGGAGCTGTCCTGACGGTATCAGGCGCATCCATGATCTTTCTGCAGTACCGTTCCTTTTTTCCTTTCTGACTTGGAGGCATGCATATGGAAAAAACACATTGGTATAAAAACGCAGTCGTCTATCAGGTATATCCGTTCAGTTTCATGGATTCTGACAATGACGGATGGGGCGATATACAGGGCATTATTTCCAGACTGGACTATATCCGGGATCTCGGGGCGACAGCCATCTGGTTTTCGCCGCTGTACAAATCGCCGGATTTTGATTACGGCTATGATATCAGCGATTATAAGGCCATCGATGAAAAATTCGGAACCATGGAAGACTTTGATCATCTTCTGGACGAATGCCATAAACGCAATATGAAAGTGATCATGGATATGGTGATCAATCATACTTCGATTGAGCATCCGTGGTTTAAGAGCGCTGTTTCTTCCCCGGATTCGCCTTACCGTGATTACTACATTATAAAGCCCGGTATCCATAAAGGCGGAAAACTGCTGCCGCCGACCAACTGGGAATCGACATTTACCGGCAGTGCCTGGGAACAGATCGCAGGAACAGAGGATTTCTATCTCCATCTTTTCTGCAGGGAACAGGCAGATCTCAACTGGGAAAACGAAAAGGTACGGGAAGAGATCATCGATATTCTGAAATTCTGGCTCGAGAAGGGTGTCGACGGATTCCGCTTCGATGTATTCAATATGTTTTCCAAGGTCTGGCCGTTTCAGGATGACAATGAGAAAACATACCAGAAAGGCGCGCAGTATTTTGTCGACGGGCCGCGCATGCATGAATTCCTGCAGCAGCTGAACCGGGAAGCACTCTCAAAGTACGACAGCTTTACGGTAGGGGAATCGTTCCATCCTTCCGAGGAAGATGCCCGGGAATATGTCAGAGAAAGCAATCATGAGCTGGACAGTATTTTCAGCTTTGCCCATCTGGATGCGGATAATATTGCGGCCAAGAAGTTCTTCCCGAAGCCGTTTGATCTGCTGCAGTTCAAGGACGGACTGCTGGGACCGCAGAAGGCGAATTACCGGGAGGGATGGAATACGCTGGTTCTTGAGAACCATGACAATCCCCGCGCAGTCAGCCGCTTCTCGATCGATACGGAGAAATACCGCTATGAAGCTGCGACGATGCTGGCGGTGATCACCTATATGGGTTTCGGTACGCCGTTTATCTATATGGGTCAGGAATGCGGACTCACGAATACTGATTTTAAGAACATTGATGAACTGAAGGATCCGGTTAGCCATTTTGTCTATGATCTGATGTGCTCCTACGGGATGCCGAAGAAGCTGGCGTTCCGCTTTATCCGCTATGGTGCCAGAGACCATGCCCGGGTGCCGATGCAGTGGGATGACAGTGTCAACGGCGGCTTCAATGCCGGCCATGCACCGTGGCAGTGCGTCAATCCGCTCTATCAGAAGATCAATGTAAAAAAAGACCTGGAAAGCGATCAGTCTGTTTACCGTTTCTATCAGAAGGTACTGCAGCTGCGGCGTGAATATGAGACGCTGATTTACGGCGAAACGCAGGAATTCGATCATGACAATCAGCGGATCATTGCCTACAGCCGGACATGGAAGGGTGAAAAGCTGTTTGTCATCGGCAATTTCTCTGCCCGAAAAACGGCATATACCCTGCCGGCATGGCTGAAGGAATATGATGTACTGCTCAATAACTGTGATCATCCGCTGTCCGGCAGAACCCTGCATTTCCTGCCATACCAGGCAGCAGTGCTGAAGGTGAAGTAGGATGTTTTACAATGCCGCGCAGATACAGGTACAGACAGAAAACTGTATAATGAATTGCATCCGTTTCGGCAGCGGTACAAAGACGATGGTGCTGATCAGCGGGCTCAATCTGCAGGATGTCAGAGGCATCCGTGCTCTTTCCGGTCTGCTGGTTCTGTACCGTTCTTTTGCGCAGGCGTATACGGTATACTGTTTTGACCGCAGGGAAAACGTACCGGAAGGATTTTCTATCGAAGATATCGCACAGGATATCGCCGACGGCATGGATGCACTGCATCTCAAAGATGCATATGTACTTGCCGTATCGCAGGGCGGCATGGCTGCCCAGGTCCTTGCGGCCAGACGTCCGGATCTTGTAAAGAAGATGGTATTGGGAGTCACTGCCTGCCGGGTCAATGAAACAATCACGGAAAATATCCGGCGGTGGTGCCTGATGGCAGAACGCAGTGAAATCAATCAGATCTTTGCGGATTATGCTTTGCGTACATATTCGAAAGGATATCTGCAGAAATACGGGAAGCTGCTGCCGCTGGCTGCCCGGTTTGCCAAAATGATGGATCATCAAAGATTTATCCGGCTGGCGGAAACGATCCTTTCCTTTGACTGCCGGGAGATCCTGAAAAATATCCGGTGCAGTGTGCTGGTGCTTGATGGCGCAGAGGATCATATCGTCACAGCCGAAGCCGGCAAGGAAATTGCCAGTATCCTGCGCTGTGAGCGATATGTATATCCCGGATACGGACATTCGGTATATGAAGAGCAGGCAGCGGATATCAACCGCAGGGTCAGAGAATTCTTTAATATGGAAACAGAGGTGAATGATGACAGAAACAGATGACATACTGGAAGAAAAGAAACACGGCCTGGAAATCAATGCGGCCGTGCTGCATATACTGGACGGCGTACGGAAACAGATCACGCTGTCGGAAAGAACGATGGATCTCGAAGATCCGCTGACATTTAAATTTGTCAGAAAATATGTCAGCCGGTGTCAGAATGACATGCGGGCCAGACCCGCAGTATTTGCAAAGGAAAGTCAGTTCCGGTCGGAAATGGAACGGTATTTCCGCGGGGAAGCTTCCTTTCCGCAGTTCACCGGCATGGTCTGCGAAGGTCTTTCGTCCTATCTGCAGAATGAAGAAGCCCGGTCGGTATATGTGCTGTTTGCCGATTGCAGGGATGACGATGTGCCGTATATTGCCATGGTGATGCTGGAAGAACAGGATACGGTTGTGCCGTTTGTCAAATCAGAACAGGGCATGATCGAAAATGCACTGTCGTTTCATCAGACCGCACTGCCTGCTTCTTCCCGACCTGCCGCAGCGTCTGCGCTGATCAATATGCTCAGCGGTGAGATCATGTTTACGGATGATGCGAAATGGAAGGACGGCGGGAAGATCATACAGGACAGACTGCTGGAAGCACAGTCCGGGATGTCGCGCCGGGAAGTTATTGAACATGTCAAGGCAATCGCGGATGAAACCGCAAGGGAACTGCAGGAGAATCCGGCAGTCGTGCTTTCGAAGGTCAAGAATTATATATCCGAAGCCGCGGAAGAAGGCATGCCATTGAAGCCGGATACGATGGTCTCAGAAATCTTTGAGGATGCTCCGCAGATGGCAGACCTGTTTATGAAAAAGGCAGAAGAGATCACTCTGCCGAAAGAGACGGAACTGCCGAAAAAAGCCGTCAGCACCTCGATGAAGAAGCAGCGCATCGCAACGGATACGGGCATTGAAATCTCCTTTCCGGCAGAATATGCGGAAGGCGGCGAATTCATTGAATTTACAGCCCGCAATGACGGTACGATCACGATCGAGATCCGCTCGGTCCGCCAGATCACCAACCGCAACTGAGTATTACTGACTGAAAGCAGTTATATCAGAAGACCTGAACGGTCTTCTTTTTGTTTTGCCGGCATGAACTCTTTGTTACAATGGTTTCAGTTATCTGAAGGAGAGTTTTCATGGAAAAGATTCTGCAGCTGTGCGATGCAGCATATGAAAAAGCGGTGGAATACCGCCGGGCGATTCACAGACATCCGGAAATCGGCATGGAATGTCCGGAAACGACTGATTATATCTGTTCCGTGCTGGATACGATCGGTATTGCCTACCGGCGTACCGGATCTTCCGGTGCCATCGCCGATATCAAAGGAACCGGAGGCGAAAGCAATGCGGTGGTGATGCTGAGGGCGGATATGGATGCGCTTCCCCAGCAGGAGCGTACCGGACTGCCGTATGCTTCTGAAACAGAAGGAAGAATGCATGCCTGCGGCCATGACATGCATACAGCGATGCTGCTGGCGGCAGCCGGTGTGCTGCATGCCTGCCGTGACCGTTTTGCCGGTACGGTGCGTCTGCTGTTTCAGCCGGGTGAAGAAATATCCAAAGGCGCAAAAATGATGATCCGCGAAAATGCGATGGAAGGTGTATGCATGGGTCTTGGCATCCATATGGATCCGCTCTCACCGGTCGGGGTATTACGGGCGAAAACAGGTCCGGACTGGGCTGCTGTCGATCAGTTTACGATCACCCTGCGGGGTACCGGTGCCCATGGCGCAACACCGCAGAAGGGTGTCGATGCAACCGTCGCCGCAGCTGCGCTGGTGATGAATCTGCAGACCATGGTCTCCAGAGAAACAGATCCGATGCATCCGCTGGTTGTAACGGTCGGCAAGCTCCATTCCGGCACTGCCTATAACATCATTTCCTCGGAGGCGGTTCTGGAAGGTACCTGCCGTTCCTTCGATGAAGATGTCTATGACCATATTCCGGAGGCGATGGAAAGAATCGTTCAGTCCACCGCGCAGGCATACCGCTGCACGGCCCAGCTGGATCTGGAAAGACACTGCCGGCCGCTGGTCAATGATGAAGACGCATACAATATGCTGAAGAAAACAGCGGAGATCACCCTGGATGATGCGGACAGTTTCCTGCCGGCGGTGCAGGAGATGATCGGTGAAGACTTTGCATTGTTTGCCGGTATGGCACCCTGTGTGTTTGCCCATCTTGGCTGTGACGGGGAATATCCTCTGCACAGTCCCTATGTGAATTTCAAAGAAGAAGCGATGCGCTACGGCATCCGTACAGAAGCCGTATTCGCACTGCGTGCGCTCGAAGCAGCCAATGAAAGGAAGTAAATGATATGAAACCGCTGCCGAAAGGATTTCTCTGGGGCGGCGCAACTGCCGATTTTCAGTATGAAGGCGGCTTCAATGAAGGCGGCAGAGGCATCCTCTCCCATGACTATGAAACAGATGGAAGCCAGGAACATCCCCGTCACCATACATTCCGCATGCCGGACGGATCAATCATAGAACCGGCCAGCAGTTTCTTCTATGCCGATCCGGTACCTGCCGAAGCAGAACCGGTATTTCTGGAAGGCCAGTATTATCCTTCCCATAAAGCAGTCGATTTCTATCATCACTACAAAGAAGATATCGCTCTGATGGCAGGGATGGGATTCAATGTGTTCCGCTTCTCCGTCTGCTGGAGCCGGATCTATCCGACCGGGGATGAAGAAGTGCCCAATGAAGCAGGCCTTGCCTTCTATGATGACGTGATCAATGAGATGGCAAAATACAATATGGAGCCGCTGATCACCATCTGCCATGATGAACTGCCCATAGAACTGGCTCTGAAATACGACGGCTGGAGTTCCAGGCATGTCATTGACTGCTATCTGAAATACTGCCGGACATTATTTGAACGGTACGGAGAGAAATGCAGATACTGGCTGACATTCAATGAGATCAATGCGGTAAGGGGATTCGGTCCCTGCGGTACCCGGGATTCCTCGCCGAAAACGCATTACCAGGCTGTCCATCATATGTTCGTCGCCAGTGCAAAGGCAGTCATTCTCGGCAAAGAAATGATGAAGGATCCGATGTTCGGCGCCATGTATGCAATGAGCGAACTGTATCCGGCGACCTGCCATCCGGCGGATATGTTCCGTCATATGCAGGTGCGCAGAGAAAACTTCTATTTCATCGATGTCATGGCCAGAGGCTATTATCCTTCCTATGCGGAAGATCTGCTGAACCGCAGAGGCGTTGAAAAGATCGTCATGGAGCCCGGGGATGAAGAAATCCTGAAACAGGGACAGCTCGATTTTGTATCATTCTCGTATTACCGCTCAGCAACGGTCAAAGCCGGCGATCCGTCCTTTACGGTCGGCGGAAGCCCGAATCCGTATCTGAAGAATACGGACTGGGGATGGCCGATCGATCCGCTGGGACTGCGCTACTGCATGAACGAGATCTATGACAGAATACAGAAACCGATCTTCATCGTTGAAAACGGTCTCGGGGCAGTGGACCAGGCAGATGAAAACGGATATGTCGAGGATGATTACAGAATCGATTATCTGCGCGATCATCTGACCGAAATGGCCAATGCCATCAATATCGATAAAGTTCCGTGCATCGGCTATACGATGTGGGGACCGATCGATCTTGTTTCGCTTTCCACCGGCGAGATGAAGAAGAGATACGGATTCATCTATGTCGATATGGATGACAAGGGAAACGGTACGCTGAAGCGCACAAAGAAAAAGTCCTATGACTGGATGAAGCATATCATCGAGACAAACGGCGCAGCACTGGATGAATAAAAAAACACGGTTCCGTGTTTTTCAGAGATTCAGGAAGCTGCGGATGCGTGCTTCCAGATCATTGCGCATGGTTTCTCTGCGGTCGATGAAGTTTTCGATCATGCCTTCATAGACAGGCAGTTCTTCATTGACGGTATGCATGTAGCGGCGCACAGCGTCTGCGGCCATATCAAACAAGGGATCATCAAAGGATTCACGGCGGGGCAGTGCTCCGCTTTTTTTGCGTCTGATCAGATCTGCATAGAGTCCTTCGGCAGTCCGGACCGCATCCTGCCAGGATATATAGATTTCATCCATGGCTCTTTCTCCGGCAGCCCGGAAGACATCGGTATGCAGACATGCCTGTTCGAGTACGGCAGACAGGGATGCACTGTTTTCTTCGCAGAGGAAGCCGTTGATGCCGTCGCTGATGCCTTCGGCTGCACAGCTGCCTCTGATCAGTACGGATGCCAGCCCGCAGGCAGCGGCTTCCCGTACGACCAGACCGTTTGTATCAAAGACAGATGGGAAGACAAACAGATCTGCCCGGCTGTTGATCATTCTCAGCTGCATACGGTCGGATACCGGACCGGTCATGATGATCCGTCCCGGCAGAGAGCTGCCGCTGTGGATGGATGTCTGCAGCTGTTCTCCTTCAAAGCAGTCGCAGGCAATGCCGGATGCAGTGATCTTTTCGATCAGAGACTGTCGGTCGCCACCGGAACCGGTAAAGATCATGCGGTAGTCATAACCCTTTGCAGAAAGCATCTGCAGGGCATCGATGATCAGGGGCAGACCTTTATAGTTCATGATCCTGCCGACATAGAGGAATACCGGTACGGAAGAAGGAAGATCATATTTCTGCAGCATGGCATCGGCTTGGGGTCCGGTGATCTTTCCTTTCGGGAAATCAACGCCGTTGAGAACGACCCTGTAATCGCCCTGATAGCCGAGCGACTGCAGATTCTTTCCGGCGCCGTCGGATACGGTCCAGACTTCGTCGCAGGCGCTGACATTGGTGATCAGGGCTTTGATGCTTTCATCCGCAAGGATGTTGTCACCGATGACATTGTGAATATCCATGTCGTATTTGGTATGCCATGTCAGAACGACAGGCGCATCCGTGACATCGCGCAGGGAACGCGCGACAAAAGCACTGCTCACAGGGCAGTGGGTATGGATCACATCCGGTTCAAAAGCAGCCATGGATGCGATTTCTTTGATCGGAAAAGGATATCCGGCCCGATAGCCGGACGTCAGGGCACTGGTATCCAGAGAGGGATACGGGATGACTTTATAGGGATAGTCACTGTATCCGGCATTTTCGTAATACGGTGTTCCGACGATCGTTTCGATTCCGTCCCTGTTGAGAATCTCCGCGTAATTCAGCACGGCATTGACGACACCGTCAATGACCGGCGGGAATGAATCATTCAGCAGACATACTTTCATGTTTTTAGTCTCTCCAATGCAGAGAACATTATAATCCTTTACACGGTTTCTTCAAAAACGAGCTGCAGTTCCATACCCTGTCTGGTTTCGATGCGGATGGTATTTCCATCGGGGACAGAGACATCGGCACTGAAACGGCGGGTGCCGTGGAAGCCGTTGGCCAGCAGGATCCTTCCGGCTGCCTGATTGCGCAGATCGACATATGCGCATAAGCCCCGGCAGATGCGCAGGGTACGGAGCCGTTCGATATACATTGCCAGCACCTGACGGCCGATGTGTCTGCCGGTATACTCTTTGCGCAGAACAAAATCAAGTTCGCCGATGCCGTTTTCATAGACGGTCGTTTCGATCTTTCCGATGATGGAATCCTCCAGCATCACGGCCTGGCAGTCAAAATATCTGCCGTTGTTATTATGCGTGAATACCGCCTGCAGATAGGCAGAAGTCTGGGGATACTGCAGGGGTACACGGACCGCGACAAGACAGTTGGACTGATCGGTATTTCGGTAGAGTTCGGAAAGTTCATACTCGCTGTTCGCTGCAGGCCAGTCTTTCAGGGACAGGTTACCAGTCATATACGGAAGCTCCTTCTTCATAAAAGCGTTTCATTTCCATGGCCAGCGATGCCGGTTCCAGGATCACTGCGTCTTTGCCGAAACGGCTGAAATACTGCAGGATCTGCACAGGCGAACAGCTGAACTCATAGATATGGTCATGCACGGATGTATATACGGGACGGTGCAGATACATCGATTCAAAGCGTTTTTCACCGGTATCCGTCAGCTGTACGCTGACATGGCAGGGACGCCGGAATGCATACTGGGGTCCGGTGCGGACGATCCGTTCCAGCTCCTGTACAGTTTCCGGTAAAAAGCGGAATGTTTCCGAGAGTCTGATCACCCGGCGGATGCGGGAAAGACGGAAGGACATGGGCCGGCCGTTTTCCATGCATACAAGATAATTGAACAGTTCGCCATGCGAAGAATCGACGGCATACGGTTCAGCGGTATAGATGACGGCAGGATCCCGGCGCAGAGAAAAACTGATCCTGCATCCGGACCGGATCGCTTCATTGATCTGTTCCAGAGTATCGGAGAAAATGATTTTTTCCCGGATGTCTCTCGGCATGGAAGCGTAGGAAGCGAACATATTGCGGAACCATCCGGAAAGACTGTTTCCTCCCAGCATGGAAGATTCGATCCAGGCAATCAGATCGCCGGATTCCCGGGTCGGCTTGAGGGACAGGGCAATATCGTTCTTTTCATCCCATACGTTATCTTTCTGCAGATGTACCAGCAGGACATCGGCGATCCGGCTGCTCTGTTCCTGCGGCAGATCAAAGTTCTGCAGGACTTCCGCAATGGACGCATGGGTCGCTTCGGTTTCCCGGCGGTAATGATCAAAATAGCGTACGGTCAGGGTATTGAGAAAAGCATTGCGGTTGACCGAGCGGTCTTTCTTGCGGAATTCAAACAGTTCCGCATCCTGGGCAAGGATCGCAGCTGTTTTCTGCGGCACATAGATTTTCAGTTTCTGTTCCATACCCTTATCGTACCTTAAAAGGGGTCACAAAGAAACAGCAATATTCATAAAAATATCGGAAAATAATATAAATACAGGGGTCGGTGAACTATGTTCATCTGCGTCTTTTTTTATTCCTGCAAAGATTTATGATGTGTTTGGGAGGAAAAGAACATGAGAACAGTCAGAGGAACATGCAATGAAGCGGTCATCTATGCGGAAACCTTCGATGAAAACGCGGAAGCACAGATCCGGGAAATGTGCTCGCTGCCGTTTCTTGCCCGGGAAAAGATCCGGATCATGCCGGATGTGCATGCCGGCAAGGGATGCACGATCGGCACAACTATGACGATCCATGATGCATGTGTTCCTTCTTTTGTCGGCGTTGATATCGGCTGCGGTATGGAAGTGATCCGTCTGGAGGAACAGGAAGCGGATTTTGCAAAGCTGGACCGGCTCATCCATGCACAGATTCCGGCCGGATTCAATATCCGTACACAGGCCCATGAAAATATTTCGCATCTGCGTCTGGATGAACTGTATTGCCGGGAAGCAATTGATATGGACCGGGCCCTGCGTTCGATCGGGACACTGGGCGGCGGCAACCATTTCATCGAGGTGGACAGAGATGAAGAAGGGACGCTGTGGCTGGTCATCCATTCGGGCAGCCGCCATGCCGGGGTCGGGACATGCAGTTACTACACGCAGAGGGCGGCAGATTCCAGCAGGGGCTTCCTGGAGGGTGATATCGGCCGTCTGATCCGCGAATACAAAGAGGCCGGACGCACATCTGAAATTCAGGCTGCGATACTGGCATACAGAAAAGAAAGAGCGGCAGTATCCACTGCGGATGCATACTGTACCGGTGATGTGCTGAAGGCATATATCCATGACATGAAGATCATGCAGGAATATGCGGTATGGAACCGGAAGACGATGGCACAGATCATTCTCGAAGGCATGGGCTGGCATGCGGCGGAATCGTTCTGCACGATCCATAACTATATCGATACGGAAAACATGATCCTGCGCAAGGGTGCCGTATCGGCGATGGCAGGAGAGAAGCTGATCATTCCGATCAATATGAAGGACGGATCGCTGATCTGCATCGGTAAGGGAAATGAAGAATGGAACTGCTCGGCACCGCATGGGGCCGGACGGATCTGTTCAAGAGCGCAGGCAAAGAGAAATTTCTCTATGGCAGAATACGAAGCACAGATGCGGGGCATCTATACGACCAGCGTCAATATCCATACGATCGATGAAGCACCGATGGCATACAAGAAGATGGAAGAGATCATGGCATGCATCACCGATACATGCGAAGTCATTTCCATCATCCGCCCGGTATACAATTTCAAGGCAGGTGAAGAATGAAACAGGCCGGTAAGAAACGCCGCCTGGAAGAAAAGAGAATCAATGACAGCCGCCGCGGACCCAGGATCCCGCATATGCGTACGGTCCAGGACGGCAGAAAGAAGAATCTCTCCAGGGCCAGGCTGAAAGCAAGCACACATCAACAGATCCGATCGCTTTGAGAGACCTGCATACGCAGGTCTTTCAAATGCAGTACAATGATGGAAATGAGAGGATTGGTTGTATGGAACTGAAACAGCGCACATTCGAACAGTTGTCTCTGCAGGAACTGTATGAAATTCTGAAAGTCCGGGCGGAGGTCTTTGTCGTGGAGCAGACCTGCCCGTATCTCGATCCGGACGGGATTGATCTGAGATCAGTCCACTTCTTCATCGAAGAAGAAGACGGGATCGCTGCCTATCTGCGCTGGTTCGCAAAAGAAGAAGGAACAATGCAGATCGGCCGGGTGCTGACAAAGAAAAGAGGACAGGGGTACGGCGGTATTCTGCTGCATGCGGCAGTGGAAGAGATCCGAAAGGATCCTGCAGTAAAGAGGATCATGCTGGAGGCGCAGACCTATGCGGCAGGATTCTATGCGCGCGAGGGATTTTCGGTATGCTCGGATGAATTCGATGAAGACGGCATTCCGCATGTGTGCATGGAATTATCCGTGGCACAGTAAACACAGGCAGTGATAGAATATTCTTACATATCTATAAGGGGTACAGAAAATGAAAGTTGTTCTTCAGAATCTGACGAAAAAGTTCGCCAGCCTCGACGGTGCGGGTGAAGTCATTGCAGTGAATGACTTCAATTTTGAGATTCCCGACGGAAAGCTGATCGGTCTTCTCGGTCCGTCCGGATGCGGAAAGTCCACGACGCTGAACCTGATCAGCGGACTGGAAACAGCGACCAGCGGAAAGATCTTCTTCGGGGAAGATGATGTCACGGATCTGCCGCCGGAGAACCGCGGCGTCGGACTTGTTTTCCAGAGCTATGCGCTTTATCCGCATATGACAGTACTGCAGAATATCATGTTTCCGCTGCAGAATTTCAAGGGGAAGGACCGTCTTTCCAAAGAGGAGATGGTCGCAAGAGCCACCGAAGCCGCAAAGCTTGTACAGATCGAAAAGCTGCTGAATAGAAAGCCGGCCGAGATGTCGGGCGGCCAGCAGCAGCGTGTCGCCATTGCCAGAGCTCTGGTCAAGATGCCGCGGGTGCTTCTGCTCGATGAACCGCTTTCCAATCTGGACGCAAGACTGCGTCTGCAGACCAGAGAAGAGATCCGCCGCATCCAGCGCGAAACCGGCATTACGACGGTTTTCGTCACCCATGACCAGGAAGAGGCAATGTCCATTTCCGATATGATCGTAGTCATGAGTGCCGGTGTGATCCAGCAGATCGGCAGACCGCAGGATGTCTATGATAATCCGGCCAATCTGTTTGTCGCCAAGTTCCTCGGCACACCGGCGATCAATGTCCTGGAAGCGCGGGTGGAAAACGGACGCCTGAAGATCGGTGAAGAAGATGTCATGGCCGTCACCGGCATCGCCGATCAGGAAGTTTACTGCGGTATCCGTCCGGAAGGATTCGTGCTTGATGAAAACGGACCGTTCAGCGTGAAGCTGCGCAATGTCGAAGTCATGGGCCGCGATACCAGTGTCGTATCCACGCATCCGTGCTCGCTCAGCGGCGATCTGCGCTCGATCATTCCTTCCGAAAGCAGAGGCGAAGCGATCGATGACGATACGGTGCGCTTCTCGCTGAAGCCGTTCAAGGTCCGCCTGTTCTCGAAGACGACGGAAGAGGCGCTGCCGTTTGAAGAGGGCAGATTATGATCGAACAGAATAATAAAAAAGCCTGGCTGTATCTGCTGCCGGCAATCATATTCCTGGGAATATTCATGATCTATCCGCTGTTTGACGTATTCATCTATTCCCTCGAGGAAGAATACAATTTCGCATCCCAGTCATCCACCGGGACAGGTCTGTTCAATTTTTCCTATGTCCTGCATGATCCCTATTTCATCCAGGCCCTGAAGAACACGTTCATTCTTGTCATTATCACAGTGCCGCTGTCAACCGGACTGGCACTGCTCATATCGGTCGGACTCAATTCGATTACGAAGCTGCGCGATTTCCTGCAGACGGTATTCTTTCTGCCGTATGTGACGAATACCCTGGCGGTCGGTCTTGTCTTCATGATCCTGTTCAAGAAGACGGCATATTCCGACGGTCTGATCAATCTGCTGATCAATGCCTTCGGAGGAAGCTCGATCGATTTCATCGACGGTCCGTACTGGGCAAAGATGATGGTGCTGTGCATTTACACGGTATGGATCGTCATGCCGTTCAAGATCCTGATCCTGACCAGTGCGCTGGCATCGGTCAACCAGGATTATTACAAGGCTGCCAAGATCGACGGCACATCGAAGCTGCGCATCTTCACGAAGATCACGCTGCCGATGATTTCGCCGATGATCTTCTATCTGATCATCACCGGTTTCATCGGTGCCTTCAAGGCATATTCGGACGCAGTCGCGCTGTTCGGCACGGATCTGAACGCGGCCGGCATGAACACGATCGTCGGCTATATCTATGACATGCTCTACGGCAACAGCGGCGGCTATCCTTCCTATGCCAGTGCGGCGGCGCTGATCCTGTTCGCAATCGTTCTGACGATTACGTGCATCAACCTGCTGATCTCCGGAAAGAACAATGCGGCGAGGGGGTGACATGGAAATGAATGATTACGCGAAAATCGAACAGAAAGCCAGGCGGAATGAAAAGATCCGCAAGACGGTTACCTATTTCTTTCTGACGGTATGGGCATTCATCGTCCTGTTCCCGTTCTACTGGATGGTGCTGACATCGGTCAAGAGCTACAGTTCCTACAACAGCGAATATGTTCCGAAATTCTTTACCCTGACACCGACTCTGCAGAACTATAAAGACGCATTCACAACCGTGCCTCTGGCCAGGTATTTCCTGAATACGATCATCTTTACCGTATGCACGACGGCACTGATGCTGGGAGTGATCATCTTTGCGGCATATGCGTTCGCAAGACTGAATTTCAAGGGCAGAAATCTGACCTTTACGCTGTTCCTTTCCCTGATGATGATTCCGAATGAACTGGTCATCATCACCAATTTCGTTACGATCACGGACTGGGGTCTGCGCAATACGTTTCTGGGTCTGATCCTGCCTTCGGTGACGTCGGTATTCTATATCTATCTGCTCAAGGAGAATTTCGAGCAGATCCCGGATGAACTGTACAAGGCGGCGAAGGTGGACGGAACTTCCGATTTCAAATATCTCTGGAAGGTGATGCTGCCGATCTGCCGTCCGACGGTGATCACGATCATCATTCTGAAGGTCATTGAATGCTGGAATTCCTATGTATGGCCGCGGCTGATCACGGATAATGAGGCATATTTCCTTGTATCCAACGGTATCCAGACGATCCGTGAGAGCGGATTCGGACGGGAGAACATCCCGGCGATGATGGCGGCGGTCGTTGTCATTTCCGTGCCGCTGATCATCATCTTCCTGATTTTCCATAAGAAGATCATGGAAGGTGTTTCCAGAGGAGGTACCAAGGGATGAAACGTTTATGGTTTGCGGCGGTATGCCTGATGGCGGCGGTAACACTCAGCGGCTGCCATGGCGGCAGAAGCACGGCTGCTTTCGATGTGCCGGAATCCTTTGATACTTCAAAGGAATATGAAATCACGTTCTGGGCAAAGAATGATACGAACAAGGTACAGACGGCGATCTACAACGAAGCGATTGCCGGGTTTGAAAAACTGTATCCCAATGTCAAGGTGAATATGCGTCTGTATACCGATTACGGCCGCATCTACAATGATGTCATTACGAACATTTCAACGAATACGACACCGAATGTCTGTATTACCTATCCCGACCATATCGCAACATATATGACCGGTTCGAATGTCGTCGTTCCCCTGGACAGCCTGTTTGATGATGCAAAATACGGTCTGGGTGGCAGCGAGGTGCTGTTTGACGGGCCAAAGCGCGATGAGATCGTTCCCCAGTTCCTGGATGAATGCCTGATCAAGGATACGCATTATGCGATTCCTTTCATGCGTTCGACCGAGGCATGCTATATCAATCAGACCTATGTCGAAGCACTGGGCTATACGGTGCCGGAAACGGTGACATGGGACTGGATGTTTGAAGTTGCGGAAGCTGCGATGGCGCAGAATCCCGACGGAACCTTCAAGATCAACGGACAGAATGTCATGATCCCGATCATCTACAAGTCGACGGACAACATGATGATCCAGATGCTGCGGCAGAAGAATTATCCGTATTCCGATGAAAACGGAAATATCCTGATCTTCAGCGATGAGACGAAGGAAATCCTGGAGATGATCATGCCCCATGCAAAGAGTCTTGCTTTCTCGACGTTCAAGATCTCGTCCTATCCGGCAAACTTCCTCAATGCGGGACAGTGCATCTTCGCGATCGACTCGACGGCCGGTGCGACCTGGATGGGTTCGCATGCGCCTTTGATCGATATTGCCGAATCGGCGCTGGTGGAATTTGAAACGGCAGTGCGGACGGTGCCGCAGTTCGATCCGCAGAATCCCCAGATGATCTCGCAGGGACCTTCGATCTGTGTCTTCAACAAGGAAGATTCCCAGGAGGTTCTGGCTTCCTGGCTGTTTGCCCAGTATCTGATCACCAACGATGTGCAGATTGCTTATGCCGAGACGGAAGGCTATGTGCCGGTAACGCTGAAGGCACAGGAATCGCCGGAGTACCAGGCGTATCTGGACGCAGAGGGAAGCGACGGCACGGATCATTATGATATCAAGATCAAGGCTTCGCGGCTGCTGCTGGAAAATACCGGGAATACGTTTGTCACACCGGTATTCAACGGATCGGCTTCGCTGCGCGATGCGGCCGGACAGCTGATCGAAAATACAACCAAGGCCATGCGCTGGGGCAGGGAAACGGATGAGAATTATCTTGACGGTGTATTCGAAGCCGTTGCCTCGCTGTATCACCTTGACCAGGGAACTTCTGCCGGGTCCGGTTCAAAGGATCTCGGTCCGCTGCCGGCGGAATCGAAGTTCCTGCTTTCCGCACTGGCGGTATTATGGGTGCTGATCGCCATCTATTACGTCTGGACACAGAGACGAAGAGAATCATGATTGTTTGTCTATCGGGACAAATGAGCATATAATGTGTATTGTTCAACAGAACACGAGGAGAGAAAGAAAAGAATGAAAAACAGAATGAACTGGCTGCTGGCACTCGGCCTGGCAATGACGGTTGCCGGATGCTCCAGCAAAACAACTGAAACAGGCGGCGAAACAAAAGAAGAGACAAAAGAAGAAACAAAGGAAGAAACCAAAGAAGAGACAAAGGAAGAGACATCCGTTGAACTGACAAGCTATGCGGACTATGTCGCAGCAAAAGAAGGCACACCTGTCGTCATGGAAACATATGTACAGGCAAAGCAGAACTGGTGGGAAGGCGCTGCTACTCTGTATACACAGAATGAAGAAGGAGCAATCTTTGTTTACAACGCAGAAGTAACGGAAGAAGATTTCGCAAAACTGGTTGAAGGACAGAAGATCCGTGTCACCGGTGCGAGAGCTGAATTCTCCGGTGAGATCGAAATCGGCGAAGATGAAAACGGAAAGCTGCCGCAGATCGAGATCCTGGACGGAAACTGGATCGCTCCGGTTACCGATGTTACAGATCTGCTCGGCAAGGATGAAATCATCAATGAACAGAACAAGAAGGTTGCCTTCAAAGGTCTGACGATTGAAGATTATGACGGCGAAGGCCATGCGGTTGCCTTCAAGAACGAACAGGAAAAGAAGGATGACATCTACTTCAAGGCTTCTCTCAATGGCACAACGTATGACTTCTGTGTTGAAGCATATCTGACAGATGAAGAGACCGATGTATACAAGACAGTTTCCGGTCTGCAGGTCGGCGATGTCGTTGATATGGAAGGATTCCTGTACTGGTACAACGGAATGAATCCGCATATCACTTCTGTCACTGTTAAGTAATCCCGTATCTATGATCCGGGCATCCGTTTGGGTGTCCGGATTTTTTTCTGCTATATTGGAACCATGATCGCACTGAGAAACCTGAGCCGTGAGAGAACCGATGAAATCGCCGCTGTCTTTGCGGAAGCTTTCTGCAGCGAAGACGGAGCCCTGTCCAGAGCCATGGATGAAAAGACGGCGCTGCTGTATTTCCGTGAGACAGTGCGCGTGTATTCCAGATACGGTCTGCTGTATGCTTTGAATGAAAAGGAAGAGGGATACTGCGTATGGCACCATAAAGACCATGGTCTGCCATGGTACATGGATCTCTATATTCTCTACAGATATATGCGGGTTCTGCCGGCAAGGACAATGCAGAAAATGATCATCGACCGGCAGGGCTGGGATGACTATACGGTGGTGCATATGAAGGATGCGGACTACGTGGATGTTTCGCTTGTCGCAATCAAAAAGGAATACCGCGGCAGGGGACTTCTGCGGGCGCTTCTTGCGGCGCCTTTTGCGGAAGCGGATGCCTGCGGCATTCCCTGTATTCTGGATACGGACAGTCCTCTTAAAGCAGCCAAGTATGAACATATCGGCATGCATGCCGAACGTCATGCGGTTCTTGCGTCGGGACTGCGGATGTATACGATGATCTATTATCCCTCTGCGTAGATGGCGCAGAGTTTCAGCAGGATCTCGACATTTTTCTCCATGGACTGGATCGGTACATATTCGAAACGGCCATGGGCATTTTCATATCCCGCTGACAGGTTCGGACAGGGCAGTCCGCGGTGGGACAGGGCTGAGCCGTCGGTGCCGCCCCGGAAGGCTTCGGTCTGCGGTTCAATGCCGCAGGAACGGATGGCTTTTTTGAGATCTTCGATCATATACGGAACGGTATCGATGACTTCCTTCATGGAACGGTACTGGGGAATGATCTTCAGCTCCGCCGTGCCTTCGCCGTATTTCTCATTGAGTTCTGCGGTGACCATGCGCAGATAGTTTTCACGGATCTCAAACTGCACGGCACTGTGGTCGCGGACGATCAGACGCAGCTGAGCCAGCTCGCATGTCGCATTGCACGAGATCATATGGAAGAATCCTTCCCGTCCCTCTGTATACTGCGGTTTTTCATAGGCAGGCAGGGCATTCATGAAGGCCGCAGCGATATCGACAGCGTTTTTCATGATGCCTTTGGCAGTGCCGGTATGGACCGATACGCCGTGAATGGTGATCTGTGCTTCGGAAGCGTTGAATGTTTCATCCATATACCAGCCCAGATGATCGCCATCCAGCGTATAGGCGACCGGCGATCCGAATCTTTCCAGATCCAGGTCTCTGGCAAGGCCGGCGACTTCTTCATCCGGTGTAAATGCAAGCGCGATCTTTCCGTGCTTGATTTCCGGATGTGCGCAGTAATATTCCGCCATGGTCATGATCGAGGCAATGCTTGCCTTGTCATCGCCGCCCAGCAGGGTCGTACCGTCTGTCAGGATCAGATCCTGGCCGATGTACATGTTCAGGTTCGGAAATTCCGACGGTTTCATGACGATGTTCTTTTCGGCATTGAGCACGATATCGCTTCCGTCATAGTTTTCCAGCACCCAGGGCTTTACATCGGTTCCGGACGCATCCGGGGCAGTATCCATATGGGCGACAAAGCCGATGGGTCTGGCGGTATCTGTACCGGTATTGTCCGGCAGGATGCCGTAGACAACGCATTTGTCTTCATCCAGCCAGACATCGGATACGCCGATCTGTTCCATTTCATCGCGCAGCATACGGGCCAGATCGAACTGTTTCATCGTTGTCGGCACCGCATCGGTTCCGCTTTTCGACTGGGTATCGATCTTTGCATAGCGGATCAGACGTTCTTTTGTTTTTTCATAGAATTCATTCATGTCAGCACCTCTTTACTGCCGAACATTATACCATGGCGGTTCTGCGGAAGTTCATGGTAAAATGACACTCAGTGCAAGGAGGTTTTATGGCAAAGCTATATTTCTATTACGGAGCCATGGGCAGCTCAAAGACGGCAAATGCGCTGATGGCGCATTATAATTACAGCGAACGCGGTCAGAACGCGCTTCTGGCCAAAACGGATATTGACAGCAGAGACGGAAACCGGATCATCCGTTCCCGGATCGGTCTGCAGAAAGAATGTGTTCTGCTCAGCGATATATGCGCAATGAGCGGTGAGGAACTGCAGAAATATGATGCGGTGATCGTCGATGAGATCCAGTTTGCGAAAAAGGAACAGATCGATTTCCTTGCCCATATCGTCGATGACCTGAATGTACCGGTACTGTGCTATGGTCTGCGGGCAGACTTTCAGAACAATCTGTTTGAGGGCAGCCAGCGTCTTCTGGCCATCTGCGATGAGATCCGTGAAGTCAAGACGGTCTGCTGGTGCGGAAAGAAAGCGACCTGCAATGCCCGCTACAATGCCAATGGCATCGTCCGGGAAGGAACGCAGATCATGCTGGGGGCCAATGATGAGTATATTGCCCTGTGCCGGAAACATTTCCTGCAGGGAAAGCTGCGGAAGGAAGATGAGCAGAACTGAGTTTCTGCTTTTATTATGAGAAAAGCCGGCATGTGCCGGCTCTGTATTACTTGGGATGATAGAGATTCTTGCGCTGGTAGACCGGGTCGAAGGTGACATTGACACCGAGCTTGCGGAAGACATTGGCATCTTCCAGCGGCAGGATGACGGTGCAGTGGGCTTCCGATCCCTTGAGCTTGGAAAGCTGTTCCATGGCGATCCTTGTGGCGGGATTGGTCATTGCCGCAATGGCCAGAGCAATCAGCAGCTCGTCGGAATGGAGACGGGGATTGCGGTTGCCGAGGTTGTTGACTTTGAGTTCCTGGATCGGCTTGACATATTCCGGTTCGATCAGATGCGTATCTTTATCGATATTTCCCAGCGCCTTGATCGCGTTGATGATGACGGCTGCGGAAGGACCGAACAGCGAGGATGTGCGGCCGGTGACGATGCGTCCGTCACTGAGCTGCAGGGCCATTGCCGGTTCGCCTGATTCTTCTGCTTTTTTCCGGGCGGCGATCGTGACCGTACGGTCATCCGGACTGATCGATGTTTCATTCATGAGCAGCTTGATCCGGGAGACGGCTGTTTCCGGGATCCTGTCATTTTTGACATCGACCTGGGCCTGGTAGTAGCGGCGGATGATTTCCGCCTTGGATGCTTCGATCGCGGCTTCTTCATCGGTGATCGCATAGCCGACCATATTGACGCCCATGTCAGTCGGTGATTTGTAGGGGGATTCATTGAGGATCCGGGTGATGATCCGGTTCAGGACCGGGAAGATCTCAATGTCACGGTTATAATTGACGGCTGTTTTGCCATAGGCTTCCAGATGATACGGGTCGATCATGTTGATGTCATCCAGATCGGCAGTGGCTGCTTCATAGGCCAGGTTGACCGGGTGATGCAGAGGCAGGTTCCAGACCGGGAAGGTTTCGAACTTCGCATAGCCCGATGTGATGCCGTTGGCATGGTCATGATAGAGCTGGGAAATGCAGGTAGCCATCTTTCCGGAGCCCGGACCCGGTGCCGTCACGACGATCAGGTTTCTTTCGGTCGGTACATACTGGTTCTTGCCGAGTCCTTCCGGCGACACGATGTAATCGACATCGGTCGGATATCCCTTGATCGGATAGTGCAGATAGCTGTGGATGCCGCTCTTGGTCAGCTGGTTGCGGAAGATATCGACCGAAGGCTGATGGGCATACTGGGTGATGACGACCGATCCGACATACAGATCCAGTGCCCGCAGCGCATCGACCAGACGGAATACTTCCTGGTCATACGAGATGCCCAGATCCCCCCGCGCCTTGGTGTGCTCAATATTATTCGCGTTGATGCAGATGATCAGTTCGACCTGATCCTTGAGTTCCGTGAGCAGCTTGATCTTGTTGTTGGGATCATAGCCCGGCAGGACTCTTGACGCATGGAAGTCTTCAAACATCTTGCCGCCGAATTCAAGATAGAGCTTGCCGCTGAACATATTGATTCTTTCCAGAATCTTGTCTCTCTGCAGAGCCAGGTACTTATTTGAATCAAACGCTTTCTTTGCCATAGTTTTTTCTCCAATACGCAAAAGTATAACAGAATTCAAAAGGAAATGCGCAATTGTTCACACAATGGTAGAATATGAATCGTTATGAATGAGGACAGGCTGCTGCTGCGCCGGATGCGGGGAAACAGAGAACGCATGGCGGCATACGGTTTCAGAAAAGATGAAAACGGGAATCTGTGCTTTGTGTTTCCGCTGGGTCACGGTGTTTTTGAGGCGCGTATTACCGTCGGTGCGGATCTGCGTATTTTCAGCGAAGTAAACGATGCGGAAACAGGCGATCCGTATATCGCATTGCGGGCGGCCGGCCCAAAAGGTGCCTACGCTGCAATGATCCGCGAAGAATACATGGCAAAGCTGCAGGAGATTGCAGAAGCCTGTTTCAATCAGGTCCGCTATGCTTATGATCAGTCGGAACGGATCGCTGCCGTGCTGGCGTCAGAAGGATATGGGGATGAAAGCAGAGATGCCAGGATCGTATCCGATGAAGAAACCGGCATGGAGTTTCTGGAGATCCGCATGAAACAGGGCGGAAGCAGCCGGTATGAGACGGTGCGCCATGGCCGTACCGTGTATCAGCGCATTCCGCTGGATGATACATATACCGATACGCAGATTGCAGGATCCATACCTGTACAGACGCATGCAGGCCGGCGTGAAGGCGAAAGAAAAGAATGGATCATCCCTGCCAATCCGAAATACTTTGATCTGGACCATGGCTTTTCCGTATCAAAACAGCTGTACTGGAAACAGAGTTTTGATGCGCAGGAAGGCGATCTGGTCTATATTTACTATGGCATGCCGTTCGGCTCCATCCGCTATAAATGCATCGTGACAGAATGCAATCTGCCTTATAAAGGCAGACATGATGAACCGATGAAGATCGATCAGATGTGCCGGCTGAAGTGCATTGCCATGTATAAAGACGGAAAGATTGACCGGAAAAGACTGAAGGAACTGGGCATCACGAATATCCGCGGTGCCCGCTATATGACACAGCCGCTCAGAGAAGAGATCAGTAAACTGTATCCCGGGGAGGAAGAAAACGATGAGTGAAACGATCAGAGAAAGAAAAGACATGGATCCCGCGTACATGTGGGATCTGACTTCCATGTATGCGTCCGACGCCGCATGGGAAGACGATTTTGCCGGCATTGACGCAGAGTGCGCAAAGCTCAGTGCATGGCAGGGAAAGCTGCATGAAGCCGATGCCATCCTTGCATATCTGCAGGGACTGACAGACACCAGCCGGCATATGTCAAAGCTGTTTACCTATGCCAGTCTGCGCCACAGCGAAGATACCCGCGATCCGGCGGCGCAGTCGATGTACATGCGCTGCTACGGGAAGTATTCGTCCCTGGGCGAGATGACGGCCTTTGCCGAACCGGAGATCCTGAGTCTGGGCGAAGATGTTCTGAAAGAGATCGCGGACAGTGAAAAGCTGCAGGACTACAGCTTCTATCTCCATGATCTGCTCAGACGTAAACCGCATATGCTTTCCAAAGAACAGGAAGGACTGCTGGCAGCTTTCTCGGAAGCACTGGCAACGCCTTCGATGGTATCGGAAAGCCTGATGGATGCGGATATGTACTACGAAGATGCAAAAGACAGCGAAGGCAATTTGCACGAAGTCAGCGATGCCGGATTCATCCTGCTGCAGACAGATCCCGACAGAGTCCTGCGGGCGGATGCATTTGAGAAGTATTACGAAGGCTACAAACATCATGAAAACACCTTTGCGTCAGCCTATGCCGGTGTACTGAAGACGTCTGCGGCAGAAGCCAGGGTCCGGGGATACGGTTCTTCCAGAGAAATGATGATGGCGGCCGATGCGCTGCCGGTATCGGTCTATGACAATCTGATCAATACCGTGCATGCCCATATGGATACGATGTACCGCTATGTCCGGCTGCGGAAGAGACTGCTGAAGCTGGATGATCTGCATTATTACGATGTATATATGCCTCTGACAGCCGGTTCCCAGGATAAATATACCTATGAACAGGCCCAGGAGCTTGTTCTCAAGGCAGTTGCGCCGCTGGGTGAAAAATACTGCGATACGGTCAGAGGTGCGTTCCGCGACCGCTGGATCGATGTATATCCCAACAAAGGCAAGAGCGGCGGTGCCTATTCTTCCGGATGCTATGATTCCAATCCGTACATCCTGACCAATTTTGCCGGACGTCTCAATGATGTTTCGACGATTGCCCATGAGATGGGCCATTCCATGCACACATGGCATACCAATGCGAACCAGCCGCCGCAGTATGCGGATTATTCGCTGTTTGTTGCGGAGGTCGCTTCCACGGTCAACGAGAACCTGCTCATTGAAGCGCTGCTGAAAGAAGAAAAAGATCCGGCCAGACGTCTGGTGCTGCTCAACCAGGTCATGGAAGGATTCAAGGGCACGGTCTACCGGCAGACAATGTTTGCGGAATTCGAGAAGCAGGCCCATGAACTGTGCGAAAAAGGGGAAGCGCTCAATGCGTCGGTATTCTGTGCGATGTATGAGAAACTGATCCGTACCTACTTCGGCGAAGATCTCACGGTCGATCCGCTGGTCCGCTATGAATGGTCGCGGATTCCGCATTTCTACCGGCCGTTCTATGTCTACGTCTATGCGACCGGCTATTCGGCAGCGGTTGCGCTGGCCGACAGGATCCTGCATGGCGGCGATGCGGCGGTGCAGAAGTATCTGGAATTCCTGTCCATGGGCAGCAGTGCCTATCCGCTGGATGAACTGAAACATGCCGGCGTCGATCTGACTACACCGGAACCGGTGGAAACCGCACTGAAGAAGTTCGCTGCAGCGGTCGAAGAAGCAGAGCAGATCGCGGATACGCTGGGACTGTAATAAATAACAACGGTGGCAATCATGCCGCCGTTTTTTTATAATACTCTGGTATGAAACATATGGTGATCGGAGTTCTGGCACACGTCGATGCCGGAAAAACAACATGTATAGAAGCGATGTCCTATCTGGCCGGTTCGATCCGGTCCTGGGGCAGGGTGGATCACGGCGATTCCCTGCTGGATTATGACGAGCAGGAACGGGAGCGTGGCATTACGATCTATGCCAAGGAAGCCTGCCTTTCCTGGAAGGATACGACGATCCAGATCCTGGATACGCCGGGCCATGTCGACTTTTCATCGGAAATGGAAAGGACCCTGCGGGTCATTGATCTGGCAGTGCTTGTCATCAGCGGACCGGACGGCATCCAGAGCCATACGGAAACGATCCTGCGGTGTCTGGAACATTACAATGTGCCCTGCATGATCTTTGTGAACAAGATGGATATCTGCTACAGAAGCGAAGAAGAGATCCTTTTAGAACTGCAGAAGAAATGCGGCAGCGCCTGTCTGCGGGCGGATACGCAGGATCCCGAGCAGCTGGCAATGTGCAGTGAAGAACTGCTGGAAACATATCTGGAAAGCGGAGAAATCGATGAAAGACTGCTGCAGGAGGCATTTGCGGCAAGGAAGTACATTCCCGTCATTTTCGGTTCGGCTCTGAAGCGGCAGAATGTCGATGCACTGCTCGATACGGTTGCTGCCCAGGCCGGATACCGGGAATATCCGGAAGAATTCGGGGCAAGGGTCTACCGGATCTCCCAGGATACCGACGGCACCCGTCTGACCCATATCAAGGTGACCGGCGGAACCCTGCATGTGCGGGACAGGATCACGGAAGATGAAAAAGCGGATGCGGTGCGGATCTATAACGGAACCCGGTTCGATGCGGTGAATGAAGTATCCGCCGGCATGATCTGCACCCTCAAAGGCATATCTTCCAAGGATGCCGGCAGCGGCCTCGGTTTTGAAGAAGATGAAAAAGAAGCATTGCTGAGTGCATGCATGACCTATGAAATCCTGTGCTCGGACCGGGCGGATGTTCTCAAACTGACAAGGATCTTCCGGCAGATCGAAACCGAAGATCCGCAGCTGCAGATCAGTACGGATGAAAGCGGCAGACATCTCTATGTGCAGATCATGGGCGATATGCAGAAAGAGGTTCTTCGGCATACGATCGAAAAACGCAGCGGCATCGCAGTCGATTTCGGACCGGGCAGGATCCTGTATGCGGAGACGATTGCCGGGGAAGTCATCGGCAGCGGCCATTTTGAACCACTGCGCCATTATGCGGAAGTCCATCTGCGGCTGACACCGCTGCAGCGGGGCAGCGGTCTGGTCATTGACAGTGAATGTCCCCGCGATGTCATGAATGAAGCATGGCAGGCTTCTGTCCTTTCAGCATTGCGTACGGCAAAGCTGCGGGGCATCCTGACCAACAGCCCGCTGAGCGATCTGCGCATTACGCTGATTGCCGGCAGAGGACATCTCAAGCATACCGAAGCAGGCGACTTCCGCCAGGCAGCCATGCGGGCACTGCGCCAGGGTCTCTATAAAAGCGAAAACATCCTGCTGGAGCCGTACTGCAGCTACAGCCTGCGGATACCGGCGGATGCTTTGAGCCATGCCCTGTACGATATGGAGCGCATACATGCCAGTGCAGAGGTAGCGGAAACGGCGGACGGCATTGTTTATGTACACGGCAGCGGCGCGGTGCGGCTGCTGATGAACTATGCCTCGGATCTTGCGGCATACAGCCATGGCAAAGGCGTCTTTTCCTGGGAACCGGGTGCATATGATGTCTGTCAGGATCCCAGTACCGTCATCGATGCGGTCGGCTATGATCCCGATGCGGACCGCTTCCGGACACCGGATTCTGTGTTCTGTGCCAACGGCAGCGGGTATATCGTTCCCTGGAATCTGGCGGATGAACATATGCATGTGCAGCTGAAAACGGAAGAAGCGCATTCATCTTCCTCTTCGCCGGTACGGCACCGGGTGTCCAATGAAGAACTCAAACGCGTATTTGATTCCACCTTCGGCAACAACCGCAGTACGGAAAAGAAAACGGCGAAGAAGAAGGAACAGGAAGAAATGCGGAAGCCGAAGGCAAAGCCGGCGGTGCATAAGCCCGGGTGTCTGATCGTGGACGGCTATAACATGATCTATGACTGGCAGGATCTGCGTGAACTGGCAAAGGTCGATATATCCACGGCCCGGGAACGGCTGATCGACCGGCTGTACAATTATCAGGCATTCCGCAATGAGAAGATGATCCTTGTCTTTGACGGATACCGGCGCAAGGACAATGCCGGCTCTTCGATGAAACGTGGCGATATGGAGATCGTCTATACCAGAGCGGATGAAACCGCAGACAGCTATATCGAGCGGATATCGCTGGAACTCAAAGACCGCTGTGCCATCCGGGCAGCGACGAGCGACGGTCTGATTCAGAACGCCGTGCTTGCCCATGGCGGACTGCGGATGTCCGCAAGGGAACTGGAACAGAGCGTTCTGCTGGCGGAGAAACAGATCAGCGAAGTGCTGGGCTGAATACCGATTTATGGTATGATAGTGAATACATGAAAAGCGGGGGAGTGCTATGGAACACGAAAAGTCATGCGGTGCGGTAATGATCAAAGAACAGGACGGCCGTATCTATACGCTTGTCATTCGGCAGAATCAGGGACACTGGTGCTTTCCGAAGGGACATATCAAAAAAGGCGAGACTGAACATGAAACTGCAGCCCGGGAAATCCTGGAAGAAACCGGACTGGTAGCGGAGTTCATCGACGGTTTCCGGGAAACGACCACCTATCATCCGCGCGAAGGCGTACGCAAAGAAGTCGTCTATTTCCTTGCCAGACCTGCCGGCGGCACTGAAAAAGCGCAGGAAGAGGAAGTGTCGGAGATCCGCTGGACCAAACTCATCGATGCCATGGCGCTGATCACCTATGACAATGATGCCTCTCTGCTGCGCAAGGCAGTACGCTGGCTGCAGGACAGCGATCCCCGCAATGAGGAGATGCTGTGATCCGGTTCAGAACCGTTCCCGATGTGCGCTGGCCGCTCATATTTGATTCCTTCGGTGCCGAGATGCCGGAGGATTTTCTGCTTTCTCCGCATGGTTCGGCAGCTTCCGGCATCATCATTGCGGAAGGAAAGCAGATCGCAGCGGCGACCGTCACCGAAGAAGGAGACAGCGTCATGATCAGACTGATGCATGATCCTTCGCTGAGTGTGCGTGAAAAGAGACGGCTGGTCTATTGGATCAGCGAGCGCAGCATCAAGATGAAACATCCGGCAAAGGTCCTGATGGATACGGATATCGCACCGGCGGTGATGAACGGCTGCGGTTTCTATGCCAAAGGCAGGATCATGCAGAAAATCATTGAGAAGTGGCGGTATATGGTGCCGGATGCTGTATTCGATCCGGAAGGATATATTGTCGATCAGGGCAAGATGGAAGCACTGCCGTTCGGTTGGTTCGATACAAGAGCGAAAGGGTGCGGATGGATCGCAGCCTACAACCTGCTGCGGATGATGGGCCATGAGATCCCGATGCAGAACTGTGCAGAGGAACTGCAGAAACATGCATTCCTGGGCGATGTCATGGGCCAGGACCTGCCCAGGCTCGTCCTGTGGCTGCGCCGCAAAGGACTGCCTGTGCATCTGAGCCGGCCGTCCAATGCGGTCTGTGCAAGGCTCATACCCGAGACATGCGGGATCCTGCTCTATACCCATGCCAGGGGCGGCCATTATGTAACATACCGCGGCATTCATAACGGGAAAGCGGTATTCTATAACGGTGTATACGGACGCTGTGAACATACCGAGGAAGCTGCGGCGTATCTGAAGAACCGGGTACTGTTTCCGTTTGCGACCGTGATTTATGTAAAAGAGGAACTATGATCAATAAAACAGTCATGCTGGAAGAAATCGAATATGAGAAAAAGGATCCGGGGATCCTGCTGGAGAGCATCGCCAAACGGCATATCGCGATACCGGTGCAGGTCAATGCCGTGGAAGGCGGCTATGTGTGCGTCGACGGAAACCGCCGGCTCAGTGCCTGTGCGATCCTGTGTGAAACAGATTCTTCTTTCCGGAAGATTCCGGTGATGATCCTGAATGATTATTCCAAGGCCGGTTCGGCTTATTGGGGCAATACGCAGAATAAACATTAGGAGGCAGATATGGAACGGCTGCAGAAAGTCATTGCCAGGGCCGGCATCGCTTCAAGAAGAAAAGCGGAGGAGCTGATTGCCCAGGGCAGAGTCAGAGTCAACAGAAAAGTCGTGACGGAGATGGGAACCCAGGTATCCGTCAATGATGTTGTGACAGTCAACGGTCAGGAAATCGGCCGTGAAGAAAAGGTATACTATCTTCTCAACAAGCCGAAGCAGACGATCTGCTCGGTATCGGATGATAAGGGCAGGCCGACGGTGCTGGACTGCTTTGAAGGTGTGAAGGAGCGGATCTTTCCGGTCGGACGTCTGGATTATGATACGACCGGTCTGCTCATCCTGACCAACGACGGTGAATTTGCCAATCTCATGATGCATCCGCGCTCGCATCTGCCAAAGACCTATGAGGTAGCTGTGGACGGCGTGTTTACGGATGATATGGCACGGATCCTGTCCAACGGCATCGTCATTGAGGAAAAGCGGACCCTGCCGGCGGATGTTGCGGTCCTGAGCCGCTCGAAGAACAAGAACCGCAGCGTACTGCAGATCACGATCTTTGAAGGAAGAAACCGCGAGATCCGCAAGATGATGGAGTATTTTCACTGTCCGGTCAGAAGGCTGGCAAGGATCCGCTACGGCAATCTGGAAATCGGAAATCTGCGTCAGGGCGAATACCGGAAACTGCGCAGCTACGAAATCAAAAAGCTGACCGCGATGGTCAGCTCAGATCAGTCCGAGTGATTCAATGATTTCCCGCTCGGGATCGATGTAGATCATTTTATAGGAACCAAGCTGTACCATACCCGGTTTTGCGCCGGGTATTTTTTTCAGGTTCCGCTGCGGACACCAGATGACAGGAACGCTGGAAGACTGTCTGCCAGCCGAGAAGAAGGCAGCGATATTCGCCGCAAAGCGCATCGTTTCTTCGGAGGGATGCTCATCGTGGATCACGACATGGGCACCGTGATAATCCTTGGCATGGAGCCAGATCTCGTTCTTGCGGGCAAGATGCCATGTCAGCGCATCATTCTGCAGGTTGTTGCGGCCGAAGGAGACCGGTGTTCCGTCGGGTGCCTTGGTATGCACGATCTTCGGTCCGGTATCTTTTTTGCGCTTTCTGCGGCGGCGGTCTTCTTTGAGATAGCCCAGCCGGATCAGTTCTTCTTTCATTTCCGATGCCGTATCGAAATCAGCCTGGTCGAGCTGTTCCAGAAGTCCCTGGAAATAGGTGATCTCTTTTTCGCACAGATCGATCTGCTCAGCCAGATACACCTGGCCTTTTTTCAGCTTCGTATATTTCTGATAGCAGCGGCGGGCGTTTCCTTTCCCGTCCAGTTTCGGATCGAGGGGTATGGTGACCGGCTTGCCGGTTTCGAAGTCTTCCAGGGAGATGGAAGTCTGTCCTTTGGTATCGGTGATGTTATAGGCATACAGCAGTTCCCCGTATGTCTTCCAGCGGGCGCAGTCATTCGCTTCGTCCAGTTCGCTTAAGAGCCGGGGCAGCTTGGTCTTCTGATGTTTCAGCTGGCGCTGCACAAACCGGAAGGTATCGCCGGAGATCTGCCGGATCCGGTCTTTTTCTTCTTTATGGTAATACAGGATATCGAAGCCTTCGAACAGTTCATAGCTGCGGCACGGACCGCAGTGCTTGAGTTCGATGCAGTGGAAGGCGGCTTCGCCCTGGTCATTGGCAATAAAGAGCTGACGGGAGGTGCGGATCTCCGCCAGGATGTCTTCGAATTTTTCGCCATTGGCCATCCGGTATTCTGTTTCCTTTGAAAGAAACGGCGAGAAGCCGGAGAACTGTGCCGTCAGACTTTTCTGCGGATCGATCAGCGGTGTTTCAAAAGGGTCTTTTTTATCCTGGGCGGGCATCATCGGGAATACAGCCCCGGGATGGATGGTGCGGCGGCTGTTTTCAAACGGCGGGATCCGCTTGAGGGCATCGATGATGCGGTCTTCTGCATTGACCAGGATGACATTGGCGTATTTGCCCATCAGTTCGACATAGAGTTTCAGATGTTCCATGTCGCCGAGGTTGTTGCGGCGGCTGATGCGGATCAGACACCAGCGGTCCAGACCTGCCTGTTCAATGCTTTCCATGATGCCGCCGTCCAGGTACTTGCGCAGGACCATGACGAAATTGCCCGGTTCATCGGGTGTCGGATAGGAGCGCTTTGTAAACAGGATCCGGTTGTATACGGAATGGCAGCTGATCAGCAGCAGCTGACGGCCGGCCGATCCGTGTGTCTGAAAAAGGATCTCCGTCGGTGATATATCCCAGATTTTCTGTATCCGCAGAGGCATCGCGGATGCGATCTGCGGTACGATGCGTGATAATAAGATTCCGTCCAGTGCCATAGTTTCCCCGCTTTCAGATTTCAAGTATACCACGATTGACGCAGTCGTTTTTAATTCGTATGATGATTGTTAATCAGAGGGGGTGAAAATATGAACAGAGGACTTCTGATCGTACTGAGCGGACCTTCCGGCGTAGGCAAGGGGACGATCCTCGGCGAGCTGATGAAAAAAGAAGAACTGAATCTTGTCACATCCGTTTCGATGACGACAAGAGAAATGCGGCCGGGTGAGCAGGAAGGCGTGAATTATTATTACGTAACGAAAGAAGAATTCATGCGTGCAGTGGAAAACGGCGAGATGCTGGAGCATGCGGAATTCGTTGGCAATTATTACGGTACGCCGCTGAAAGAAGTGGAGCGGATCCGGAGTATGGGCAAAAACTGTGTATTGGAAATCGAAACACAGGGATGCCGGCAGGTGCAGCAGAAGGTGCCGGATGTGCTGAGCATCTTCATTATTCCGCCCAGCATGGAAGAACTGGAAAGAAGGATCCGGGGCCGCAAGACGGAGCCGGAGGAAGTCATCCAGGAACGTCTGGCCAAGGCAGCCCAGGAGATGGAAATGGTATCGCAGTATAAATATGCGGTATGCAATGATGATATCCAGCTGGCAGCGGATATTATCGCAGTTATTATTCAGCGCTATGAACAGCGCATCAATGAAGGAAAATGAAAAAGTATTTCTTCTTTGATATCGACGGGACCCTGACGGATATCCATACCGGCAGAATGGTTCCCAGTGCTCTGGAAACGCTGCGGAAGCTGGAGGCGGCCGGGCATTTTACCGCGATTGCGACGGGCCGGGCCTATTACAAGACGGTTGCGGCGGCAGAGGAAGCAGGCATCCGCAATTTTGTCGCCAACGGCGGTGCAGCCCTGGTGCTGGACGGAAAGCTTGTCAGAAACGCGCCGCTGGACAGGGAGAAAGCCCTGACCATCATCCACGAAGCGGATGAGCTGGGCTATGGCATCCTGGTTGCCATCAATGACTCGATCGATGTCGTCATGCGCGATCACCGGTTCCTGGAACAGTTCGGGGAGCGGCGGGAAAAGACGAATTATATCTACCGGCCGGATATGGAATTTGATGATCTGACCGATATCTACAAGATCTATATCTCGATTCCGGAAAGCGAAGAGCACCGTCTGCAGAATCTGAATCTGCTCGGACATATCCGGATGGGAGCGGATTATTTCTGGTACCAGCATGATTCCAAGGATCAAGGCATCCGCGACATGATGGAATGGCTCGGTGCGGATATTAAGGATGTCGTGGTATTCGGTGACGGAGAAAACGATATGGTCATGTTCCGGAAGGAATGGACTTCGATTGCCATGGGCAACGGCTATCCGGCTTTGCTGGAAATGGCGGATTATGTAACGGATGCGGCAGAGGATGACGGAATCCGCAATGCCTGCCTCCATTACGGATGGATCACAGAATAGCTGCAAGTGCGGCTGTTCCTTTTTTATCTAGAACCATGTCCTGCATTACGGTAGAATGAAGAAAAAGGAGATCTGCACATGTACAGACTGATAGCGAGCGATCTGGATGAAACACTGATCATGAAAGACAGAACGGTATGCCGTGAGAACATTGAGGCGATCAAGAAGCTCAAGGATCTCGGCGTTTACTTTGTCTGCGCCACGGGAAGACCGTTTTTCACTGCCTACGGGACACTGAAGGAACTGGGCCAGTATGAAGAAGAGGGGCAGTATGTCATTTCTTTCAACGGCGGCGCCATTACCGAAAACAAAGGCGACCGGCTGATCCATTTTGAAGGCATTACCTTCGATCAGGCCAATGAACTGTATAAACGGGGCATGCAGTACAATGTATGCCAGCATGTCTATACGAAGGATACGGTGTATGTCTACAACATCAATCCCGATGAAGTGGCATACCTCGACAACCGCCAGGAATTCACGGAGATCCATGAAAAGGACCTGGAGTTCCTGCGGGGACAGGATATCGTCAAGTGTCTCTATGAGAACACCGATCATGAATATCTGCGCTCGATTGCATCGCAGCTGACCGATATCACGGATGACATGGACGTCAGCTATTCATCGAACCGCTATCTGGAATTCAATAAGCTGGGCGTCAATAAAGGGGCAGGTCTGCTGCGGCTGGCGGAGATCCTCGGCATCGACCCGAAGGATACGATCGCGATCGGCGATAATTACAATGATCTCTCCATGATCAAGGCGGCCGGGCTCGGTGTCGGGGTTGCCAATACGATCGAATCCATGAAGCCGGAATGCGATTTCATTACCGAGCGGGACTGCGATCACGGTGCTGTTGCGGAAGTCATCGAGAAATTCATCTTATCCAGGATCTGAACAGGAAGCGCTGCGCAGTTGCGTAAGCGCTTTCATTATGCTAGTATGGAAACTGTAAAAGGGAAACGGGTTTCCATTATGGAACTGAGAGAAAAGATCATTGAAGAAGCAGAGCAGCTGTACCGGGAATACGGGCTGAAGTTTACATTGCAGGATATCGCTGCACGTCTTCATATTGCCAAGAAGACGATCTACCGTTTTTATCCGTCCAAGGATGATCTGTGCGCGGCAGTGATCGATCATGCCTTTGAAAAGATCCAGGCAGCGAAGAGCAGGATCCTGGCGGATGAAACGCTGAGTCTGAAAGAAAAGGCAGAACGGGTTCTGATTGCGATGCCGGATACCTATGCCGGCATGGATCTGCGCAGCCTGACAGATCTGCCCCAGCAGTATCCCAAAGCCGCATCCGCCCTGCAGAAACATCTGCAGAGCGACTGGGATCCGGTCATTGCCCTGCTGGAAGAAGGACGCCGGGAAGGGGTGTTCCGGAAAGTATCGTATCCGGTACTGCGGACGATGATCGCATCGGCGATCACTTCTTTCATGGAAAGCGATGTGCTGGAAAAGGAATCTGTTTCCTACAGTGAAGGACTGCGTGAAATGATGGTAATACTCATGAAAGGAATTGCGTATGACAAGGATGATCAGAATTGACGATGGATGGGAATTCACACCTGTATTTTCTCAGGGATTTCTGGATGGGACGGTACAGGGTGAAAATGTAAGACTGCCTCATACGGTGAAGGAGATGCCTCTGCATTACAGCGACCCGCAGGACTACCAGATGGTCAGCGGCTACCGCCGGACCTTCCGGGTAAGCGATCCTGCGAAGCGGTATTTCCTGCGGTTTGACGGGGCAGCGCATATTGCGACGGTATATATCAACGGCAAAGAAACATATACGCACCGTTGCGGTTATACCGGATTCCGGTTTGAAATCACGGATCTGGTCCGTTTTGATGAAGACAATACCGTGACGGTGAAACTGGATTCCACCGAGAATCCTGCCGTGCCGCCGTTCGGATTTGTCATTGACTATCTGACCTACGGCGGCATCTACCGCCATGTCTGGATCGAAGAACATGAAAAGGCCATGATCCGCAATGTCTATATCACAACACCGGATCTGACAACCGCTGTGATCGATCTCTATATGGACGGCGATCCGTCCGGTCAGCCTGCATTGATCCGGATCTGTGACGGTGAAGGCAATCTCATGCAGGAAACGACTGTGCCGGCGGTGAACGGAAAGACATCGGTTGCTGTTCCCAATGCAAGACCCTGGTCGCCGGACCATCCGGTGCTTTATAACTGTACGATTTCAGTCGGGGAAGAAACATATGCGTGCACCTTCGGATTCCGGACGATTGAACTGCAGGAAGACAAGCTGCTGCTGAATGGGGAAGAAGTGTTCCTGCGCGGTCTCAACCGCCACCAGTGCTATCCGTATGCCGGCTATGCGGTATCGGATTCCCTGCAGGTGGAAGATGCCAGGATCCTCAAGGAAGAACTGGGTGTCAATGCGGTGCGGACATCGCACTATCCCCAGAGCCATGCATTCATCGATGCCTGCGACCGGCTCGGTCTGCTTGTGTTCACGGAAATCCCGGGCTGGCAGCACCTCGGTGACAGAGACTGGAAGAAACAGGCACTGGAGAATACGAAGGACATGGTCCTGGAATACCGCCAGCATCCTTCGATCATCCTCTGGGGTGTGCGTATCAATGAGTCCATGGACGATGATGAACTGTACCGAATGACCAATGAGACGGCGCACCGGCTGGATCCGACCCGGCCGACCAGCGGGGTACGGTATCTGGAAAAGAGCAGTCTGCTCGAAGATGTCTATGCCTATAACGATTTCTCGCATACCGGAAACAACAGCGGCACCAAGGCGAAGAAAGATGTCACGCCGGATATGTCAAAGCCGATGCTTGTTTCGGAAGCCAACGGACATATGTTCCCGACCAAAAGCTTCGACACCTGGCAGAGAAGGCAGAGCCATGCCCTGCGCCATGCCAGAGTCCTGAACGATGCCGTTGCGGATGGTGAACATATCGGCTGTTTCCAGTGGTGCATGTTTGATTATGCGACACACAAGGATTTCGGGTCGGGCGACAGGATCTGCTATCACGGCGTCATGGACAGCTTCCGCAATCCGAAACTGGCGGCTGCGGTCTATGCTTCGCAGCAGGATGATATGGCGGTGCTGGAGATCTCATCCCCGATGGATATCGGCGATTATCCGGCCGGCAATCTCGGTGAAATCTATGCATTCACAAATGCTGATGAGGTGCGTCTGTACAAGAATGATGATTTTGTGGCCTCTTTTACAAGCGAAGGCTGGAGCGGACTGAAGCACGGTCCGGTGAAGATCGATGATACGATCGGCTGTCTGCTCGAGACAAAAGAAGGCTTTACCGGCACCAAGGCAAGACTGATCCATGATGCTCTGGCGGCAGCCGGCAAATACGGTATGGCCGGTCTGCCTCTGCAGTACAAACTGATGCTTGCCCGCTGCATGATCCAGTACCATATGAAATATGAAGACGGCGTTGCGCTGTACGGGAAATACGTCGGCGGCTGGGGCGGCGACAGTACGGAATGGAAGTTCGAAGCTGTCAAAGACGGCAAAGTCGTCAAGACAGTCATCCGTTCGCCGCATACGGCGCTGCATCTGGATGTACAGGCTTCCTCGCTGCAGCTGAGGGAAAGCGATACATACGATATGTGTGCACTGCGCATGCAGATCAGGGATGACCTGGGGAATCTTGCCAGCTATGCCCAGCTGCCGGTGGAAATAGATGTACAGGGACCGGCAGAAATCGTCGGACCGCATGTATGCACGGCAGAAGGCGGCATGTGCGGCACCTATATCCGGACAGCAGGAGAAGCCGGTGAGATTATTGTTTCACTCAAAGCACAGGGACTTGCAGAGAAGAAGATCGTTCTGCAGGCCGTGAAAGGATAACCGCAATGAAATTTACGAAAAAAGAAATTGCCGCATACGGCATCGGCGCAATCGGCAAGGACATGGTCTATGCGCTGTCCAGTTCATTTGTTCTTTATTACTATCAGGATCTGCTCGGTCTCTCGGCGGCGTTTGTCGGATTCATTCTGATGATCGCCCGGGTATTCGATGCGGCCAATGACCCGTTTATGGGTGTCATCGTGCAGAAGACGAATACGAAATGGGGCAGATTCAGACCCTGGGTACTGCTCGGTACAGTTCTCAATGCGGTGGTGCTGATCTTCCTGTTCGGTGCACCGCAGCTGGAAGGCTCTGCGCTGCGTACCTATTTTGCGGTCATGTATATTCTCTGGGGTGTTACCTATACGATGATGGATATTCCTTACTGGTCGATGATTCCGGCCGTAACCTCCAACGCGAAGGACCGCGAACAGCTCTCGGTCGTCGGCAGGACCTGTGCCGGTGTGGGCAATGCCTTGATCACGATCGGTACGGTCATGTCCGTCGGTCTGCTGGGCGGTGCCAGTGAAAGAACCGGATTCAGGCTGTTTGCCATTATCATTGCCGTGATCTTTGTGGTGACGGAAGCGTTCCTGTTTGTCAGTATCAAAGAAACCCGGTCGGATACGAAGATGGAAACCACATCCATCGGCGAAATGTTCCGGGCGCTGCTGCAGAATGACCAGGCGATGATCACGGTCATTACGATCATTCTGATCAATACGGCCCTGTATATCACTTCCACACTGATCCTGTATTTCTTCAAATACGATATCGGCGGCGGTGCAGGATGGAAAGCGGACTATACGCTGTTTACCATGGTCGGCGGCGTATCGCAGATCCTCGGCATGATGGCCGGCTACCCGCTGCTCAGAAAGTTCTTCGATAATACAAAGATCTTTCAGCTGTGCCTGTGCGGCGCAATCACCGGCTATGCGGTATTGCTGGTGATGTGTCTGACCGGACTGTCCTCCAGTCTGGTGCTGCTGCTGATTCCGGGCATTCTCGTATTTGCGTCCAACGGCATTCTGACCGTACTGACGACGGTATTCCTTTCCGCATCGGTCGATTACGGCGAATGGAAGACGGGACACCGTGAGGAATCGGTCATCTTCAGCATGCAGACATTTGTCGTCAAGGCGGCATCCGGTGTTGCAGTATTCATTGCCGGTGCAGGTCTGGATCTGATCGGTTTTACCGGCAATTCCGGCGATACGGGTGAAATCGTTGCCCAGAGTGCTTCGACACTGTTCAGCCTGCGTCTGATCATGACGGTTGCGCCGATCATCGGACTGGCTGCTGCCTTATGGGTATTCCGGAAGAAGTTCATTCTCACCGATGAGAAATCCGAAGAAATCGCAGCGGCGCTGCGGAGGTGATGCATCATGAAACTGACATGGGAAGTTTATACTTCAAAACAGTCGCTGCAGAATGAAACGGAACTGCAGGAAGGCGTCAATCATATCGTCATCGATACAGATGGAGAAAAACTCCGCTATGCCGGTGCAACAACACAGGTATCATGGAAAAAGAATATGTCTGTCTTCATGAACGGATTCCAGTCCTGGTCGACCTGTCCGGAATACGGACGCTATGACCGCGTCCGCGGCATCGACACGATCCCGGCTCCGCTGCTGAACCGCTGGCATTTCGACCGTTACGCCGATTATCATTTCGTGAATTATCCGAATCAGAGGGGTATCACCCATGGCTTTTCCTGGTGCTGTTTCCATGCCGGTGAGCATTATCAGCTGATCGCATCGCTGGATGAGAAGCCCGGCTATACGATGTTCGAATACAATGCGGAAAGCGGAGAACTGAAGATCGAAAGGGACTGCTACGGTTTTGTCAGTACTGGTCCGTATCATGTTTTCGATCTGTTTATGGCAGAAGGTTCGCAGGAAGATGTATTTGACAGATGGTTTGCGGCGATGGATATTCATCCCCGTACAGAGAAAAAGCTCTATGGCTATTCGAGCTGGTACAACCGCTATCAGAATATCAGCGAGGAAACGATCTGCAGCGATCTGAACGGATGCGGCAGAATTCTGCAGAGAGGAGATCTCTTCCAGATCGATGACGGCTGGGAGCCGTTTGTCGGCGACTGGCTCGAAACCGATTCCGTCAAATTCCCGGACGGTCTGAAAGGCATGGTCGAAGAGATCCATAACCGCGGATACAAAGCAGGATTATGGGTATCGCCGTTTGCGGCTGAAGCCAATTCGCAGCTGGTGAAGGATCATCCCGACTGGCTGATCAGAGTCAATGGCGAGCCATGGGCTCAGGGCGGCAACTGGAGCGGATTCTACGGACTGAATATCGATCATCCGGGTGTCGTGAAATATGTGCGCAGGGTATTTGACCGGATCTTCAATGAATGGGGATTCGATCTTGTCAAACTGGATTTCCTCTATGCGGCGGCACCGTTCGGCACAAGAAAAGAAACCCGGGCGGCCCGGATGTACAGAGCGGTGGATCTTCTGCGGGAATGCGCAGGGGATAAAGAGATCCTGGGATGCGGTGTACCGCTGATGCCTGCTTTCGGAAAATTCGAATACTGTCGGATCGGCTGCGATGTCACCCTCGACTGGAATGACCGGCTGTATATGCATGGCTTCCACCGGGAAAGACCTTCCTCGCGAAACTCCCTGGCCAATACCGTATCGAGAAGACAGCTCAATGGCAGAGCATGGCTGAATGATCCGGATGTATTCTTTGTTAGGGATGAAAACCTTGACCTCTCAGACAGTCAGAAAGATGCGATGATCCGTCTCGATGCGCTGCTGGGCGGTGTCTTCCTGACCAGTGACGATCCCGGTTCCTATTCGCCGCAGATGATTGAAACCTATAAGGAAATGCGCCATCTTTCCGAAGCGCAGGATATGCATGTTTCAACAATGGATGACATTATCGTGGTGGATTATACGCTCGACGGATTCCGGGAAAGGGAAATTTTCAATATCCGGCTGAAACCGGACAGAACCTGATCATAAACATAAAAGGCGGTCTGCATGTGCAGGCCGCTTTTGCATTAGAAAAGGAACCGTTTCCGGTTCCCGTGAGACCATTATCTGTTGTAGTATTCGACTACGAGCGGTTCATTGATCTCCTGGTTGAGCTCACTGCGCTCCGGCAGGCGGACAAATGTACCTTTCTTGTTCTCTTTGTCGACTTCGACAAATGCAGGTGTAGCAATGTTTGCTTCAAGTGCTTCAGCGACAACTTTCATGTTGCGGGAATTCTCACGCAGAGCGATGACGCTGCCCGGCTTGATCTCGGCGCTGGGGATGTTGACCTTCTTGCCGTTGACTTCGATATGGCCGTGGTTGACCAGCTGACGTGCAGCTGCACGTGTTCTTGCGAAGCCCATGCGGTATACGAGGTTGTCCAGTCTGCTTTCCAGCAGGATCAGGAAGTTGACACCGGCCATGCCTTCCATCTTGGAAGCCTTGCGGAACAGATTGGCGAACTGACGTTCGTTCAGACCGTACATTGTACGGATTCTCTGCTTCTCACGGAGCTGCAGACCGTAGTTGGAGAGCTTGATTCTCTTTGTCGGTCCGTGCTGACCCGGCGCATATGTTCTTTTCTTGAGTTCTTCTCCTGTTTCCAGAACAGAGAAGGAGAGGCGTCTGGCTTTTTTCCAGACAGGTCCTGTGTAACGTGCCATGTTTTGTTTCCTCCTGTTATGACATTGGCTGAGAAACAACAACAGGTACAGATCACCGATACAGGGTGTTACCGTAAACCGTTTCACCGAATGCAGCCGGTTACTGGGGCACAGCCGCGTGCCGGTAACGCCGTATGCATGGCTCTGTATGCTGCCATCATTTAACGCGACGTAAATATTATCATTGATGCACAGGCAAGTCAATGAAAAGATGTTCTCTTTACTTTTATTCCTTATAAAGTATACACACAGTCTGCAGCTGTGGCAAAACCATGCATTAAGTTTGCAAAACCTTTCACCGACAGGGTTGAAACATGGTAAAATAGCGGGGTGTACACGAAAGGAGCATGTCTTCTATGAATGAATTTCTTTCATTGATTTCCGATACAAGAACACTGATCGCAATTGCTGTGATTGTTATATTGCTGGCCGTATGGCTGATCCTGCACCGGGTCAAGACGACCCGTTTCCGCAATGATCTCAAGGAACTGGAAACGCGCTATCAGCAGATCCGGAATGTACCGGTGTCTTTCAAGATGAATAAGGCCGTTGCCGTCGGCAAGTCGGATGATGCGAGCAACGAGAAGGTGCAGAATGCCAAAGATGCCTTCGATGCATCCCAGAGCGAGCTGACAAGGATCTCGGAACTGCTTTCCGATGCCGAGGAACTGATCGGTGCCGGCAAGCTGTCGAAAGCGCAGACGCTGATGAGTTCGCTGGAAACGGAACTTGCCGTTGCGGATTCGCAGGTGAAATCTCTGGAACAGAGTCTCGATGAGATCCTTGCAAGGGAGACTGCCCAGCGTCAGGAAGTCACCGCCCTCAAGAACAAATTCCGGGCGCTGAAGTCAATGGCCCAGGAAAATGCGACAAGGCTTGCCTTTGCCTGGCCGATGGTCGAGCAGAAGGTGACCGATACGGAGAAGATGTTCTCTACCTTTGAAGAATGGATGTATTCCAATGACTTCGACAAAGCCAATGCCGAGCTGGAATCGATCCGCAATGGCATCGGCGAACTGGAAGGCATGCTGGATACGATGCCGGCGCTGATCGAAGATGCCCGCGGCGTCATCCCGAAGATGGCGGAGACCCTGCATCAGGATTATGCCAAGGCAAAGAAGATGGGTGCCTATCTGCGCCATCTGGAAGTCGAAAAGAATCTGCAGGTCATGAATGCTTCCCTGAAGGAAGACATGAAGAAAGTACGGACCGGCAGCACCGACGGCATCCGTGAACATCTCGATGATTATAAGGAACGGATTTCCCAGATGGATGAAGCGGTCCAGAAGGAAGCGCGTTCGTTCGAAGAACTGAAGACACTGCGCGGTGAGATCGATGAACTCGTTGCCAATGCCAATGCGAACATGAAGTTCGTCAATGAAGGATATGCGAAAGTATCCGAGCGCTATGGCATGGCTTCGATGGAAGAAGAACTCAATACCGCCGTGGCGGAAGTGAACCGTCTGAATGAAAAGCTGCCCGGTGTCATGGAGAATGTCCGCAGCTATCAGGTACCGGCGACCCAGGCGCTCTCGGCCCTGAAGGAGCTCAACCGCGATTACAGCAATGCGAATGATTCCCTGAAGCAGATCCGGACCCGGATCGAAGTCGCGGCCGGCGATGAAGACAGAGCCCGCAAGCAGCTTGTCAAGCTGCAGATCATCATGAATCAGATGCAGGTCAAGATCCGCAAGTATAAGCTCCCGAATATCTCTGCCAACTATGATGAGGATATGTCGAGGGCCAATGAGTATATTCACCGTCTCGAAGATCTGATCGCGGAGACGCCGCTGAATACGCAGCTGCTGAATTCGACGCTGCAGGAAGCGCTGAATTTCATCTATCAGCTGTACAATAACGTGAACAACGTTGTCGGTACGGTCGTCATGGTCGAAAATACGATCGTCTTCGGCAACCGCTACCGTTCCACCTATGCGGATATCGATTCCGAACTGACAAGATCGGAACTGTGCTTCCGAAACGGCGAGTATACCCAGGCACTGCAGATCGCGATTGCGACGATCGAGAAGATTCATCCGGGAAACTATGAATCGATGATCAAGGAGAATGCGAGAAGTGCAGCGTAGGATATATCTGGACAATGCAAGTACAACAAAGATCCATCCTGAAGTTCTCAAGACCTATGAGAGTCTATTGGAGAAGTACTACGCCAACAGCGAGTCTCTCTATGATGAAGGCGCTGAGATCAGCAGAATGATGGAAAAAGCCCGGGCAGCCATTGCCGGGCTTTTGGGTATTCAAAGCGATGAGGTGATTTTCACCGGCGGATCTTCGGAATCCAACAGTGCAGCAATCAAGGGCGTCTGTCTGGCCGTACCTGAGAAAAAGCATATCGTAACGACATCGATCGAGCATTCATCCATCATGAATGCATGTCTGCAGATGCGCGATCTGTTCGGCTATGAAATCACCTTCCTGCCGGTCAACAGCGAAGGCAGGGTATCAGTTGAGGATGCGATCCGTGCTATCCGGCCGGATACAGCGCTGGTATCGATCATGCATGTAAACAATGAAGTCGGTTCCGTCAATCCGATCAATGAGATCGGGGAATATGTCAAAAAGCACAGCCATGCCTACATGCACAGTGATCTGACCCAGGCGCTCGGCAAGACGGATGTCGATCTGCAGTATATCGATCTGGCCTCGGTATCTGCGCATAAGCTGGAAGGACTCAAGGGCAGCGGTCTGCTGATCCGGAAAAGACATGTGCCGATGGTTCCGCTGATCAACGGCGGCGAGCAGGAATACGGCTACCGGGGCGGTACGAGCAATGCGCCGGCGAATATGGTATTTGCCAAAACGCTGCGTCTGGCTCTGGAAAGACGGAAGAATGAACCGGAGATCCGGGCGATGCGCGATGCCCTGCGGACAAAACTTGCGGAAATCGAAGGAATCGAATTCAACAGCCCGGCCGATGCGGTTGCCTGTCTGCTCAATTTCTCCTATGAGAAGATTCCGAGCGAAGTCATGCAGAATGCGCTGAACCGGAAAGGCTTTCTTGTCAGCGCCCGGAGCACCTGCGAATCGAAGAGCCTGAATCCCAGCTATGTGCTGCAGGCAATGGGCTTTTCGGAAACCCGTGCATCTTCCTGCATCAGGGTTTCTCTGTCCGATGAAAACACAATGGAAGAAGTCATGGCATTTGCGGATGCCGTAAAGGAGATCATACAGAACTATGGCTGAATATGATACAGTGCTGATCCGTTACGGTGAACTCAGCACCAAAGGAAAAAACAGAAAAGATTTTATTACCCGTCTGTTCCGGAATGTCAAAGCGATGACAGCGGATATCGAAGGGCTGGAATATACAAAGACCTATGACCGCATCTATATTAAGCTGAACGGTGCGGATGCGGATGTGATGCGTGAGCGTCTGTCGAAGGTCTTCGGCATCAGTTCGTTTTCGTTTACGGAAAAGATCGGCAATGATATCGAAACGATCTGCGCATGCTGTCTGGAACTTGCAAAAAGCAGCGGTAAGGAGACATTCAAGATCATTTCGAAACGGCACGACAAGAGCTATCCGATGCGCTCGGATGAGATCAACCGGGCGGCTGCTTCCGTCATTCTGAAGAATACGGATCTGAAGGTGGATGTGCATGAACCGCAGCTGCCGATCCGGGTGGAAGTGCACCGGGACTGTGCCTATGTGACCAGTGAGAAGATTCCCGGCGCAGGCGGATATCCGGCCGGTATCAACGGCAAGGTACTGCTTCTTCTTTCCGGCGGCATCGATTCGCCGGTTGCGGCCTATGAGCTGATGAAGCGCGGTCTGCAGGTGGAGGCGATCCATTATGCTTCGCCGCCGTATACCAGTGAAAACGCAAAGCAGAAAGTACTGACCCTGGCTTCGATGGTTTCTGAATACCAGGGACAGATGCATGTGCATCTGATCAATTTCACGGATCTGCAGCTGGCGATCTATAAGACAGCCGGCGATCCGTATGCGGTGACCCTGATGCGCAGAATGATGTACCGTCTGGCGGAAATGACCGCTGAGAAGTACGGATGTCTGGCAATTGCGACCGGTGAAAGCATCGGCCAGGTCGCTTCGCAGACGCTTGAAAGCATCGCCTGCATCAACAGCGTGATCTCGATTCCGGTACTTCGTCCGCTCATCTGCATGGATAAGGTCGAGATCATCGATCTGGCAAGAAAGATCGGAACGTATGAAACATCGATCCTGCCGTTTGAGGACTGCTGCACGATCTTCGATCCCAAGAATCCCGTAACGAAACCAACCATCCGCAAGAGCGAATACTATGAAGCGGCGTTTGATTATCAGACACTGCTGCAGCAGGCGATGGATGCGATGGAGACGGTCCGGGTGGAACCGCAGAAAGAAACCGAGGAATTCCTCTAGGAGGTTCTATGGCACGGCATAATGTGGAAATACTGCATTCGTTCATGGCTTCGTCCGAGGGCTGTGAAAAGATGGATGAAAAAGAACTGCTTGATCAGCTGAATCTGACGGTGGCGGCGGTCGAAAAGGATGACTCCTACAGCACCTCCGCAAAGCTGAAGATTTTTTCTCTGCTGGCATCCATGATCAACTGCGCTCCGAAGGAACGGACAAAATACAGAAAGAAAGTCGCAAGGCACCTGCGCTGAGGGTGCTCTGCGTCTTTTTAATAAGGAGGATCAACAATTATGGTACATATTGAAGAACTGGCAGATATGCTCGATCAGATCGATGCGGAAACGGAAATCTATTACTTTCCGGCAGAAGAGCGCTATGTCATTGTCAATGTCTGGGAAAGGGAAGACATCAGCGATGCGGATCTGCAGCAGATGTACAGACTGCCTGATAAGCATGAACTGGATGACTACGGCGACATGGTCCGTTTTATTGAAACACTGGAAGATGAGGAAGCAGCCGAATGGCTGTCCAATGCCATTCACGGCAAAGGTGCTTTCCGGATGTTCCGGGCAGCCTGCGAACGTTTCCATCTGACATCGGACTGGTATGATTTCCGCGACCGGATGCGCCGTCAGAAAGCTGTGCGCTGGTGCGAACAGACGGTCTGATGTATGACTATGAAAATCCGGATGTCGAAGAGGAAGACGATTCCTTCGATGATGAAGAATGGATGCATGGCGAACGGAAGGAACCGGAGAAAAAGACACCGGTACCGGAAGAGAACGATATCCGCATCGTTGATGTAACGAAAAGAAACGCAGCGGTCATTGAATACATGATGGATGATTTTCTCAAAGAATATCCGGCGGTAAATCTTGATACGCAGAGCCGGCAGGACATCTATCTCAATGATTCCGAGAAGTACTTTGTCTGTGCGGCGATGGACAAGGGAAGGGCACTGGGCTATTTTGCGGCTGAGAAGAAAGAAGATGCGATGGTTCTGAAGGAAATCTATGTACGGAAGAATGAAAGACGCAGCGGCATCGGCAGAGCGCTGCTGCAGGAAGCACAGGCCATTGCCATGGATGCAGAACTTGCACTGTCCATTCCCATGGATCCTTCTGCTGCAGTGATGATCCGCTTTCTGAAAGCCTGCGGCTATGATGTGCTGAAGACCATCGAGATCGTCAAAGGCAGTGAAAGTGCCGAAACAAAATATAAATTGAATGATTTCAGTTTCAGGAAAAATCTATGAAAGATATCGAATTGCTGAGAATCGCGCTGCCCGCTGATGTGGAAAGCGCAAAGAACAATGGTTCTTTCGAAGAAGCGCTGGATCTGATCCGCCGCTATACGGAAGATCCGCTGACACCGGAAATCATGAAGCGCAGACTGGCTGTGGAAACAGAAGTCATTTCCAGAATAGAGCGGGAATATCCGTATACTTTTGCGGAAGGACTGTCTCTGGTGCAGAAAGAAATCCCGGATTTCAGCGCGGAAGAACTGCAGGATTATATCCGCATAGGCGCTGCTTTGACACACAGGATCCGGGATGAAAAGAAACTGCATCATCTCTTCTTCGATTCGATGAAAAAGGTCTATCCGGAGATTGCGGAAAGAACCGGACATCCGCATCAGCGGAATGTTCTGCTCAATGATATGATTGCGCATATGAAGGAGAAAGGTTCCTGTACGATGCGCATGCGGATGCGTACGGAACTCCGTCTGCCTGACGATATTTCCTTTGAAAAGCTGCGCGTGCATATCCCGCTGCCTGCGAAAGCTCCCAACTGCGGAAACATTCAGATCATCTCGTGCAGTCCGGGCGGAATCATCGATGATGAAGACAGCCTGATGCGGACGGTCTGCTTTGAAACAGAAGATCCCTCAAGACGCAGCTTTTCGGTCGAATACAGCTATGAATGCATGGCTCGTTATGTCCATCCGGAAGGAAACAGAACATCGGTGCGGAATGACCATGATCTTGATGAAATGGAACCGCAGATCGTCTTTACACCGCTGATCCGGAATCTGTGCGATGGACTGACAGGCCATCTCGATGAGCCGTTGGCTAAAGCAAGGGCGATATATGATTTTGTCACAAAAAATCTCGTCTATGCCTTTGTACCGGAGTATATGACCCTTGGCTGCATACCTGATTTTGCGGCCTCGTACCGCAAGGGCGACTGCGGCATCCAGGCATTGCTGTTTATCGTTCTCTGCCGCTGTGCCGGGATCCCTGCCCGGTGGCAGTCCGGTATGTATGTAACACCGGATCATGTAGGCAGCCATGACTGGGCGATGTTTGAAATCGAGCCGTACGGATGGCTGTGGGCAGACTGTTCCTTCGGCGGCGCTGCCTGGCGGGCCGGGGAAACGGAACGGCATGATTTCTATTTCGGGAATCTGGATCCGTACCGTCTTGTCACCTCGAATGATCTGCAGCAGGAATTTGCAGTGAAAAAGGAACAGTGGCGGATCGATCCGTATGACAATCAGACCGGTGAGATTGAAACGGAGTCTCGGGGACTAAAGCGCCATGAATTCGATTCCGTGACGGAATTGCTTGAAATGAAAGAAATCATTTGACGTTATAAATGTTTACATGTAGAATATCTCTGTTATCAGCCCTCGTGATGAGGTCGGTAACCGCTCAAAGAAGGGAAAAAGTGCTGAAATGCCCCCTCAATGGCGCGTCTTAAGATAAATGTCAGGAGGTGTTGAATTTGTACGCAATTATCGAAACAGGCGGAAAGCAGCTGAAGGTTGAAGCAGGTCAGTCCATCTTTGTTGAAAAACTGGATGTAAATGCCGGTGACACGTATGTGTTTGACAAGGTTGTTCTGGTCAGCGATGCCGCAACAAAGATCGGTACTCCGTATGTAGAGGGTGCCAAAGTAACATGCACAGTTGAAAAACAGGGCAAAGACAAGAAAATCACGATTTTCAAGTACAAGCAGAAAAAAGGCTCCACCCGTCGCAAGCAGGGTCATCGCCAGCCGTATACAAAGCTGACGGTCGAATCCATCGAGGCATAAGGTGATCGAAATCACCGCTTCCTTCAAAGGAAGCCATCTGATTCTGCTTGAATCGGAAGGGCATTCTGGCTCCGGCACGATCGGCAAGGATCTGATCTGCGCAGGTGTCAGCACGGTCCTGTTCGGCTTATGCAATGCGATTTATGAAATTGCCGGCATTGAAACGGTTGAAATCAATAACAACCATCTGGCAATTGCGGTTGAAGAGCCGACGAAGACAACGGATATCGTCATGAGCACGGGTCTCTACCAGCTTCTGACGATTGCCGAGTCAAACAAAAAGTATGTAAGAATAGAAATGACGGAGGTTTAAGTACAATGAGATTTACACTGGATATTCAGTTCTTTGCCAGTAAAAAGGGTGTATCTTCCACAAAGAACGGACGTGACTCCGCTGGCAGAAGACTCGGTGCCAAGAAGGCAGACGGTCAGTTCACAAACGCCGGTTCCATTATCTACAGGCAGAGAGGAACACGTATTTACCCGGGCAAGAATGTCAAGCGCGGCGGTGATGATACTCTGTTCGCAACGGCGGCAGGTATTGTCAGATACGAGCGTCTCGGCAAAGATAAGAAACAGGTTTCAGTTTATCCTGCAGAGGCTTAATTGAAGACAGAAATTCCTGACGTTGTCAGGAGTTTTTTTTGAGGAGGTACGCATGATCGATTTAGTGAAACTCCATGTGAAGGCGGGCGACGGAGGCCGCGGTGCAGTCGCATGGCGTCATGAGAAATATTATCCCAATGGAGGTCCTTTCGGCGGTGACGGCGGCGACGGCGGAGATATCTGGTTTGCGGTCGATACCAATGAAACAACTCTGACGAAGCTGCGCTTTACGCGTTCGATCAAGGCCGGCAACGGTGCGCCGGGCATGACCAAGAAAATGCACGGGAAGTCCGGCGAAGATGTGATCGTCGGAGTGCCGCTGGGAACGATGATCCGCAATGCGGCAAACAATGATCTGCTTGCCGATCTGACCGAGCCGGGCCAGAAAGTTCTGATCGCCCATGGCGGACGAGGGGGACTGGGCAATATGCATTTTGCAACGGCAAGGAACGATGCGCCGGAATATGCCCAGCCCGGAGAGATCGGCGAAAGTCTCGATCTGCAGCTGGAACTGCGGTTGCTGGCGGATGCCGGACTGATCGGTTTCCCTTCGGTCGGCAAATCGACGTTCCTGTCGGTCGTAACCAACGCAAAGCCGGAAATCGCCGACTATCCGTTTACGACGATCGAACCGAATATCGGCGTTGTCAGTCTCCCGGATGAAAGAGGTTTTGTCCTGGCAGATATGCCGGGTCTGATCGAAGGCGCTTCCGAAGGAAAGGGCCTGGGCCATGAATTCCTGCGCCATATCCGCAGATGCCGGGTGCTGATCCATGTTCTCGACATGAGCGGCAGCGAGCGCAATCCGGCCGAGGATTACGAAATCATCAATAAAGAACTTGCCGGCTATGATCTTTCTCTGGAAGAAAAGCCGCAGATCGTCGTGGCCAATAAAATGGACGATGAATATGCCGGACTGGTACTGGAAGAATTCAAACAGAAATATCCGGATCTGAAGGTCTATGAGATCAGTGCTCTGACCCATGAGGGGATTAATGAAGTTCTCTATGCGGCCATGGAGCAGATCGAACAGGCCCGCGAAGCGGAGGAAGAAAACAGAGAAGCACCGGAAGAGACGGTCGTATACCGCTATGAGCCGAAGCGTCCGGACTTCACAGTGGAAAGCCAGGGACCCAGACGCTGGAAAGTCGTCTCCGAAAAGATCAACCGTCTGGTATCGGAGATCGATCTTGACCGGGATGATGAAGCATATCAGTTTGCGGCAACCCTGCAGAAGATGGGTGTCGACAAGGCGCTGTATGATGCCGGCGCAAGAAACGGCGATCAGGTCATTGTCGGCGATTATATCATGGACTTTGTCGAATAGGAGCGTCCGCTATGATTGCGTTTATCAAAGGTACGGTTGCGGCATACGGTGCCGACTGGATCGTTCTGGACAACAACGGCATGGGTTTTCAGATTGCCTATGCCCACAGTGAAGATGTTTCTCTGAACCAGGAAATCAAGGTATATGTCCATATGGCGATCAGCGAGAATGATATCAGTCTCTACGGTTTTTCTTCCCAGGAAGAGAAAGACCTGTTCATGCGGCTGATCAGCGTCAAGGGTCTCGGTCCGCGGACAGCCATGAATATGTTTACGAAGGCCGGCTATGAAGAAATCATTGCGGCAGTGGAAACAGGCAATGTCAGTGCGCTGAAGAAACTGCCGGGCATCGGTGCCAAGACAGCTTCCCAGATCGTCCTGGATCTCAAGGGCAAACTCGTGCCGGCGGAAGTGAAACAGCCGCGTCTGAAGGAAGTATCCTATCCGCTGGAAATCCAGGAAGCACTGGAAGGATTGAAAAATCTCGGTTATAAAGGCGCAGAACTGACTTCTGCTGCGAATATAATGTTACAGAGCCCGGGTCTTACGACAGCAGAATATCTGCGGATCGGCCTGCGGGCAATGAACAGAAACGGAGGTTAGCAATGGAAGTGAATGAACGTCTTCTGGCTGCAGAAGCAGAAGGAGATGAAGCTGCCGTTGAAGCGACGATCCGGCCCCAGCGGCTGGATGACTATGTCGGCCAGGAAAGCCTGAAAGCGAATCTGCGCATCTATATCCAGGCAGCGCTGCAGAGAAATGAATCGCTCGATCATGTTCTTCTCTACGGTCCGCCGGGTCTGGGCAAAACGACGCTGGCGTTTATTCTGGCCAATGAAATGCATTCCCGGATCCGGGTGGCTTCCGGACCGAGCATTTCCAAACCGGGCGATCTGGCAGCGATCCTTTCGATGCTGGAGCCGGGCGATGTGCTGTTTATCGATGAGATCCACCGCCTCAGCAAAGTGATCGAAGAAGTTCTTTATCCGGCCATGGAAGATTTCGAGCTGGATATCATGGTCGGGGGAGAAAACGGTGCCGGCGGACGCAGTGTGCGTCTGGACCTGCCGCCATTTACACTGGTCGGCGCAACGACCCGGGCCGGCGATCTGAGTTCGCCGCTGCGGGACAGATTCGGTATTGTTTCGAAACTGGATTATTACGATGAGGAACAGCTTTCCAGCATCGTCAGAAGGACGGCAGGTGTGCTCGGTTCGCCGATCGATGAAGAAGCTGTCCATGAGATTGCCAGACGTTCCAGAGGAACGCCGCGGATCGCCAACCGGCTGCTGCGGCGGATCAGGGATTTTGCCCAGGTGCTCAATGACGGCGTGATTTCAAAGGAGATCGCACAGACATCGCTGGACCGTCTCCATGTCGACAGTCTGGGACTGGACGAAGTCGATATCCGCTATCTGCGCGGCATCATCGAACGGTTCCATGGCGGACCGGTCGGACTGGAGGCACTGGCCAATTCGATCAGCGAAGAAACGACGACGCTGGAAGATGTCTATGAGCCTTATCTGATCCAGATCGGTTTTGTCAACCGGACCAGCCGGGGCAGAGTCGTGACGGAAAAGGCGTATGAACATCTGAAAATCACGCATACAGGCGCATTGTTCTGAGCATATGAAAACGCGGGTTTCCGCGTTTTTTTCTATTCCTGCATGATTCTTTGCCGGATGGATCTTGATAGAGCATCTCCGGTGCCGTGAATGCACCAGTATTTTGCGTCTTCATAGGTGAAGATGACGGGCTGGCGGTCATGGATGGTCCGCTGGGGCATGCCTGCTTCTTCGGTCAGGATGACAAAGTCATAGCCGCCCGGTGCTTTCCGGCACAGACCGCCCAGGTAAAACGGAATCTCATCGATGGCAAATGCATGTTTCTTCCGCTTTTCATCCCATTCATAATACAGGGAAGCAGGCAGGGCACAGGGCAGTGTTCCAGCAAAGAACCTGGAGGTCAGTGCGGTTTCGCTGCGGGCATTGATCACCGTTTTTCCATTTGTTTCAAAGCCCCAGCGCATGACTCTGGTCACGACTGCATCCCTTTCGGGAATATAAATGCCTGCCAGTGCTTTTGCGGAGGGATAGACATCCGCAAAGGAAAGTTCTTCGAACTGCTTTTTGGGCAGCTTCTGCCGGGCAAGTTCGATCAGTTCCCTGAGTTTCTGATTCTGTTCATCGAAAAATAGATATCTGCCGCACATGAAGTTATTGTAACATTTTGTTTGCGGAAATATGCAGAGGGGAATTAATATAGAGGCATGGACGGGAAAAACGAAAAAAGAGTTCTGCATAAAAAGGAAGCGGTGCTGTTTGCCGGTGCGATGTGCATCTATGTGCTTGTCTATATCGGTCTGTATCTGTTTCTGGCACTGATCAACGCAGTCGGGGAAGTGCATCCCTATATCATGCTTGCCGGGATGATCCTGCTGTTCTTCCTGTCTGCATTTCTGACCAGAAGGATCCTGCGGACGCCTTTTGTCAGGAGTCTGCTGGGCTGAAGACAGGTGCTTCGGTGCGCAGAAATTTGCCATATCCGGCAAATGTGATAGAATAAAGCAGATGATCTATCCTGATCATTGTTTTTTTCCTGAGAAAAGAAGTGATAAATTATGATGAAAACTATATGGAACAGAATACCCCGGGCAGTCAGATTCGCACTGATCACGGCTGTATCCACGGGCTATGCCGGCATACTGACAAATCTCGTCGACCGCAGCGCAAAGGACTTCAATGTCAACGCGGAAGAAGTGCAGATCACTGATGTGACGGTGGAACTGCCGCAGGTGGAAGAAGAAGCTCCGGAACCGATCGGTCAGAATTATCCGAGATACTGGCTGAATACCGATATTGACATGCTGGCGGAAGATGAAGTTCTCTCACCGGCTCTCAGAACGCTGGCAAAGCGGGAAATGGTCTATGTCACGGGCAGCGGTGAAGAATATGCATCGATCATGGACACGGAAGGTGTCAGCGGCTATGTGCGTTCGGCTGCGCTGAGCGGTTCGCCGGAAGAGATCTTCGATGCGGCGGACATGCATAAATGGCTGAGCATGGATACGGTGCTCAAGAGCGCACCGTCCGACAGTGCGGCAGATGCGGCATCCGGTGTATACAACACCGAGATCGTCATCACCGGAACCAATGATTATAAATACTGGCAGGCCGTCTACAATGACGCGGTCGTCTATGTCGATCATGATGCCCTGATGGATGAAATGTATGTCGAACCGGAACCCGAGCCTGTCAAGGAATACAGCGGTCCGATGAGCAATCCGAACTGGGACGGCACCGTCCTGAATGCCTGGAGAGGAACGATCATCGGCCCTTCCGGCAAGGAAACGTATTACAATCTGCCGATGGGCGGCGTCATCAGCCTGATGCAGAGTGCCGGCTACAGCTATAACTACTGGGTCAGAGAAGACGGCGTCAAGATGTACGGCGATTATGTCATGGCCGCATGTTCGTTCGATATCCGTCCGAGAGGTTCAATCGTTGAGACGAGTCTTGGTACGGCGATCTGCGCGGATACAGGCACATTCGCCTATACGAATCCGACCCAGGTGGATATTGCGGTCGACTGGTAAAAAGCTCATTGTAAAAGCATTCTGATTTGTTATAATGCTTAGGACAGAGAACGGAAGCAGTACGCTGGAAGCGCATTGGAGAGAGTCTGCGTCAGGTGAAAGCAGATATGCATGCACAGCGGAAGTCGTCCGGGAGTCTGCATCTTTGAAACAGGAGTAGGAGATGCCGTTCATACACGTTACGTATTTGAGAAGCAAGCAAGGTGGTACCACGCACAGGCGTCCTTACATAAGGATGCCTTTTTTATCTAAGGAGGAAGAAATGGAAAAGAATCTTGCACAGAAATATGATCATGCGGCAGTTGAAGAAGGCCGCTACAATGAATGGCTTGAAAAGGGCTATTTTGAGGCCGGAGACAAGTCGAAGGATCCGTTTACGATCGTCATTCCGCCGCCCAATGTCACCGGTATTCTGCATATCGGACATGCCTGGGACAATACGCTGCAGGATATCATTTCCCGCTATAAGCGTATGCAGGGCTATGACATGCTTTATCTTCCGGGCATGGATCATGCCGGCATTGCGACCCAGGCAAGAGTCGATGCAAGACTGAAGAGCGAAGGCATTTCCCGCTATGACATCGGCCGGGAGAAGTTTCTGGAAAGAGCATGGCAGTGGAAAGAAGAATATGCGGCAACGATCCGCAAGCAGTGGGCCAAGCTGGGCAACAGCCTGGATTACACCCGCGAGCGCTTCACGATGGATGACGGCTTCAACGCGGCAGTCCGCCATGTCTTTGTCACGCTGTACAACGAAGGACTGATCTACCGCGGCTGGCGGATCATCAACTGGGATCCGGAAGCGCGTACAGCCCTGTCGAATATCGAGGTCAATTACCAGGATGACCCGGGCAAAATGTATTACTTCAATTATGTTGTTGAGGAAACAGGCGATACCTTTACGGTTGCGACGACCCGTCCGGAAACGATGTTCGGCGATGTCTGCGTCGTTGTCAATCCAACCGATGAACGCTTTATCCATCTGATCGGCAAGCATGCGGTGAATCCGGCCAACGGCGAAAGTATTCCCATCATCGGCGATGATTATGTCGATGTCGAATTCGGAACCGGTGCCATGAAGTGCACGCCTGCCCATGACCCCAACGACTTTGAAATCGCTGAAAGACACGGACTCGCAAAGCCTATCTGCATGAATCCGGACGGCACGATGAATGCGCTGGCCGGTATCTATGAAGGCATGGACCGCTATGAGTGCAGAGACCGTCTGGTTGAGCAGATCGAAAAAGAAGGCAATCTCGTCAAGATCGAAGATATCATGCATAACGTCGGCCATTCGGAAAGAACGAACTGCGTTGTTGAACCGTATCTTTCCCAGCAGTGGTTTGTCAGAATGAAGCCGCTCGCCGATGATGTGCTTGCCCATCAGGACGATCCGGACCAGAAGATCAATTTCTATCCGGAGCGCTTTGAGAAGGTATTTACCGGCTGGCTCGAGAATATCGAGGACTGGTGCATTTCCCGTCAGCTCTGGTGGGGCCACCGCATTCCTGCATGGTACAACAAAAATACCGGTGAGACCTATGTCGGCGAAGAGGAGCCGGCGGATATCGATAACTGGGTTCAGGATGAAGATGTTCTGGATACATGGTTCTCGAGTGCGCTGTGGCCGTTTGCGACACTGGGCTGGCCTGAAAATACTGATGACATGCAGAGGTATTATCCGACCAGCACGATGGTCACCGGCTATGACATCATCTTCTTCTGGGTTGCCAGAATGGCATTCCAGGCAAGACATTTCACCAAGGACCGTCCGTTCAAGGACGTTCTGATCCACGGTCTGATCCGCGATGCCCAGGGCCGCAAGATGTCCAAGTCGCTGGGCAACGGCGTCGATCCGATGGATGTCATCGACCAGTACGGTGTCGATGCGCTGCGTTTCTTCCTGACGACGAACAGCACACCGGGCCAGGATATGCGCTATATTCCGGAAAAGGTCGAAGCGGCATGGAACTTCATCAACAAGATCTGGAACGCTTCCAGATTTGTCCTGATGAATCTGCCGGAAGGAATGAAACCGGAAGACACGGATCTTTCGCATCTTTCCGTCAGCGATGCATGGATCCTCAATAAGCTGAATGAAACGGTTGCCCATGTCACGGCAAACATGGAAAAATATGAATTCGCACTGGTCGGCAATGAACTGTATTCCTTCGTATGGAATGACTTCTGCAGCTGGTATGTCGAAATGAGCAAGTCTGCTCTGAACAGCAATGATGAAGAAGCAAAGAAAGCTGCATATTCCACGCTGTATGTCATGCTCGATGCGATCGTCCGTCTGCTGCATCCGTTCATGCCGTTTGTGACGGAAGAAATCTATCAGATGATGCCGCATAACGGTGAAAGCATCTGCATCGCTTCCTGGCCGCAGAAGATCGAAGGCATTGAAACAGCAGACCTGGCCGGCATGGAAAGAGTTCTTTCTTCCATCCAGAAGATCCGCGAAGTCAAGAATGCCAATGATCTCAAGCCTTCCGAGAATATCGATTTCATGATGAAAGATCTCGACGGCAATACCGTTGCGCCGACCGAAGCACTGGCGGCGATCGTCCGCAAGATGGCAAAAGCAGAATGGAAGGAATCGCTGGACGGCGATCTGACCGTTGAAACCGTCAGAGACGGTTCGCTGTATATCCCGAGCAGCCAGCTTTCCGATCCGGCAGAAGAAATGCGCAAGCTGGAAGGCGAAAAGGAACGTCTGGCAGGGGAAATCGCAAGATCGGAGAAGATCCTGGGCAATGAAGGATTCCTGAAGAAGGCACCGGCTGCCAAAGTCGAAAGCGAAAAACAGAAACTGGAGGCATACAGAAAGCAGTATAATGCGGTCTGTGAAAGATTGGCAGTTTTGAAAAAATAAGAGGCATGATATAATTTGTGCAGAATGTAATGAATCCGAGGTAAATATCATGGCAGAAAAGAAAAAGCATACCCTTCTGAAGGCGGCTGGTACGACAGCAGTAGCGGCAACCGCAGCATATGCCGGATTCGGCTATTATGTATTCCGTACCGCATTTGATCTGGAAAATTCATCGCTGCTTTCTTCCGGTTCTTCATCTGCCGGAGAATACGACAGTGAAATGAGCGAATGGTTCCTGCACAGTTCCCGGACAGATGAATTCATTGATTCATTTGACGGTCTGAAGCTGCATGCGCTGCGGATCACGAATCATCCGGATTCAAGAAAATGGATGATCGTGCAGCATGGATTCAATTCCTGCGGATCGGATATGATCCGGATGCTGTGGGAAGCGGATCACCGCGACTTCAATGTGCTTGCGCCGGACGCAAGAGGCTACGGCATGTCGGAAGGAAGATATACGAGTCTGGGCTGGAATGAACATTATGATCTGATCAGCTGGATCAATTATCTGCTGAATATCGACAGCGAAGCACAGATCGTTCTGTACGGAAAAGATGCCGGTGCGGCTGCCGTCATGAATGCACTGGGCGATTATATTCCGTCCAATGTCAGATGTGCCGTTGAAGAAGGCGGCTACTCGGATATCCGTCAGCTTCTGCTGAACAATATCCAGCATTACTGCAAGGTTTCCGGCAAGCCGTTCATGCCGGGCATCGATCTGTATGTCAGAAACATTCTGCATTTCTCGCTGAATGACATCAGCACGGCAAGACAGCTCAAGCAGTCATCGACACCGGTGCTGTTCATGCACAACATGAATGATGAGCGGATACCTGCAAGCATGGTATTCGACAACTACTATTCCTGCTCTTCGCAGAAGGAACTGTATACGTCGGAAATGCCGCTGGCGGAAGATCCGGAGTTCTTCAGTAAGGTGTTCGGTTTCGCAGAAAAATATCTTGATGCATAAGGGTGACGTTAAGTCATCCTTTTTTCCTGTCACAGTGGCATGCACGCATGCGCAAGTGCATATTAATGCATGTCATTTTGAATTGTTTTTTCAGGTGTTGCCTTGTTTAATGAAAATGTACGATTTATAATTTTCATAGAAGAAAAAGGGAGGCTATATGGCTGCTAAAAAGTACGTCTACAAATTTACCGAAGGCAACGGCTCGATGAGAGAGCTGCTCGGCGGAAAAGGTGCAAACCTGGCCGAGATGGCAAGTCTTGAACTGCCGGTGCCGATGGGATTCACCATCACGACTGAAGCATGCAATCAGTACTATGCGGATGGCGAAAAGATCAATGATGAGATCATGTCCCAGGTTCAGAAGAATCTGACATGGCTCGAAAAATTCATGGGAAAGAAACTCGGCGATCCCAAGAACCCGCTGCTTGTATCGGTACGTTCCGGTGCGAGAGCATCGATGCCGGGCATGATGGACACGATCCTCAATCTTGGTATCAATGACGAAGTCGCAGAGGCTATGGCGGAAGCTTCCAACAACCCGAGATTCGTATATGACTCATACCGCCGTTTTGTTCAGATGTTCTCTGACGTTGTCATGGGTCTTTCCAAGAAGAGATTCGAAGTCATCATTGATGAACTGAAAGAAGAGAAAGGTGTCAAGCTGGACGTTGAACTCAACGCAGATGACATGATGACTCTGACACAGAAGTTCAAGGATTTCTACAAGAGCGAAAAGGGAGAAGACTTCCCGCAGGATCCGAAAGTTCAGCTCGAGCGCGCGATTGAAGCTGTCTTCCGTTCCTGGAACAACGAACGTGCAATCTACTACCGGAAGATGAACGACATTCCGAGCGACTGGGGCACCGCTGTCAACGTACAGTCCATGGTCTTCGGAAACATGGGTACCGACTGTGCGACCGGCGTCTGCTTCACCCGCAACCCGTCCACCGGTTCCAATGCTTATTTCTATGGTGAATATCTGATCAACGCACAGGGCGAAGACGTCGTTGCCGGCGTCCGCACACCGCAGCAGATCTCCAAAAAGGGAAGCCAGGAATGGGCTAAAGGCATGGGCATCTCCGAGAAGGAAAGAAAAGAAAAGTATCCTTCCCTGGAAGAAAGCATGCCGGAAACATTCAAGGCTCTCGACGATGTAAGAAAGAAGCTCGAAGCACATTACCATGACATGCAGGACATGGAATTCACGATCCAGGACAAGCGTCTGTTCATGCTGCAGACACGTAACGGCAAGAGAACTGCCGCTGCTGCACTGAAGGTCGCTGTCGACATGGTCGCTGAAGGACTTGTCACAAAAGATCAGGCTCTGATGATGGTTGAGCCGAAGCAGCTCGATGACCTGCTCCATCCGACATTCGATGCGGCAGCTCTGAAGGCTAAGCAGTCCGACATTATAGCCAAGGGTCTGGCAGCTTCTCCGGGTGCCGGCTCCGGTCAGGTCGTATTCACGGCTACCGATGCCAAGGCATGGACAGAAGCAGGCAAGAAAGTCGTTCTCGTCCGTCTTGAAACTTCTCCGGAAGATATCGAAGGCATGCATGTATCTGAAGCAATCGTTACAGTACGCGGCGGCATGACATCTCATGCGGCAGTCGTAGCACGCGGCATGGGCGCATGCTGTGTATCCGGCTGCGGCGATATCTCTGTCAGTGAAGAAAAGAGACAGTTCACAGTCAACGGCGAAACATTCAATGAAGGCGATGTCATTTCTGTTGACGGCACAACCGGCAATGTCTACAGAGGAGAAATCCCGACCGTACCTGCTACGATCTCCGGCAACTTCAAGAAGTTCATGGACTGGGCAGATGAAAGACGTACACTGAAGATCCGTACAAATGCGGATACACCGGCAGATGCAGCCAGAGCTGTTGAATTCGGTGCAGAAGGTGTCGGCCTTGTCCGTACAGAACATATGTTCTTCAACACACCGGAACGTATCAAGGCAATCCGTATGCTGTGCGTAGCCCGCAACAGCGAACAGCGTGCAAAGGCACTGGCTGAACTCGAACCGTACCAGCAGGAAGACTTCTATGGCATCTTCGAAGCAATGAAGGGCCGCAGTGTTACGATCCGTCTGCTGGATCCGCCTCTGCATGAATTCCTGCCGAACACCGAAACAGCAGAAGGTAAAGCTGCTGCCAAGGAAATCGCAAAAGAACTCGGTATCACACTGAAGGATGTCGCAGCTGCAGCTGCTGAACTCCATGAATTCAACCCGATGATGGGCCACCGCGGATGCCGTCTGGATGTTACTTATCCGGAAATCGGCGCTATGCAGGCAAGAGCAATCATCAATGCGGCAATTGACATTAACAAGAAGCACCGTGCATGGAAGCTCGTTCCGGAAATCATGATTCCGCTTGTAGGCGAGCCGAAAGAACTTGAATATGTAGCAAATATCGTTAAGACAGAAGCTGACAAGGTCATCGCTGACAGAAAAGCGAACTTGGAATACAAGGTCGGTACAATGATCGAAATTCCGCGTGCAGCTCTGCTGTCCGGTGAAATCGCCAAGACTGCTGAATTCTACAGTTTCGGTACAAACGACCTCACACAGATGACATTCGGCTTCTCGAGAGATGACGCCGGCAAGTTCCTGGGTGACTACTATGACAAGCACATTTATGAAAGCGATCCGTTCGCACATGTTGATACAGAGGGCGTCGGCCAACTGATCAAGATGGCAGTCGCAGCCGGCAAGGCTACACGTCCTGACATCCATCTGGGTGTCTGCGGTGAACACGGCGGCGATCCTGCATCCATCGAATTCTTCAACAAGGTCGGTCTGAACTATGTATCCTGCTCACCGTACCGTGTACCGATCGCAAGACTGGCAGCGGCACAGGCAGCGATCAAGCTCGACCGTGAGAACGGTGTAGAGCCGAAAGCTGAAGCACCGAAGAAAGCACCTGCAAAAAAGGCAGCTGCGAAAAAGACAGCAGCCAAGAAGGCACCTGCTAAGAAAACAGCGAAGAAGTAATTCTTCAGATCCGAAGATGATCAGCTAAGGGGTCATCGGGATAAACAAGTATCGAAAGAAGACCATCCTCATCCGGGTGGTCTTTTTTAACATCTCATAACCGTTCAGACATCGAACATGACCGAATAGACAATGCGTGTTGACCTGCAAACACATTTATGTTACTTAGTGAATATCATCTGATACTGTTGTTCCATATCTCAAGAAATTAGTGAGAGGAGGTACTTAATGAAAAGAATAACTGCAGTATTATTGACGATTTTATTATTCATGACTGACCTGTCTGTTCCTGTATTTGCGGATAATACTCCAACACAGCCATACAATACTAATTGTAAATATATCAGCGGTGTTTCCAATGTGACTGTCTGGCTTAACTATGCATCAGGTGTCAGTATATGGGAAGATTATATTACCGGGGGCGTTAACAACTGGATGTATACCGGATGGGATAACCCGATATACATGAATTATGTCAGTTCAAATATCGGGTCAATGATGGATTTCCATGCACATACTGATCTGTCTGATTTTGATTCTACCGCTTATGCGCTGACAAGACTGCATGCCGGTGATGGCACGGTTGTCAATCATTATACGACGAGCTGGTGGTACGCAGAAATTCATATAAATAATTCATTATTTCTAATGGATTCTTATTCAAATTATGACGCATATGGAACAATCAGGCATGAAATGGGACACGCATTCGGTCTGAAACACAATGACACGAACCAACAAAGCATAATGTGCACTCTTCAGCATGGCCGTACAGTAAACACGGTTCAGCTGACAGATAACAGCTCTGTTGTCAGTCTTTACAGTTACTAAGGAGCTGTACGTTATCATGAAAAAAATATATATAATCTTTTTAATGCAGCTGCTGATTGCAGGATGCACGGGAAATACATCTGGTGCTATGAAAAATGATACCGTCCCTGAACCGGATTCTTATGCTGAACCACTTCCTGTCACAGCGGAAGTATCTGTTCTGGATGATGAAAGAGTCATGAAAGCATTTTATGAGATTGATCTGCTGGTAAGAAATGATGATCCTGCATCTATGGCGGACTTCTGTACATCGGCAGCCTTAGTCAGAATTATTTCCATTGATGGTGCAGATACATGGAATGCATCACTGAACCGGAATGGAGCCGCGTATACTTATGGAACACTTGAAGTGATCGAGCCTCTTAAAGGTGATCTGCATGCAGGTCAGACCTGTATTTTCACACGTACCGGCGGACTTGTAACCTGGGAACAGTATGCTGCAGCTCAGATTCCTGAGTCGATTGAGAAACAGGAACGTCTTATGAATGAAAACGGCACACCCATTCCGGAGTATGTTTATGAAGCGGCATATAATGATATTCTTCCGGAAGAAGGAAAAACATATCTGGCATATTTTCAAAGCAATGAATCAGTACCGGTTACCGGTGCATTGCGGATGACAGGATTTGCCGGAGGATTGCGTGAGTATAATGAAAATTCCGGTCTATTGCTGAATAATTTTACCGGAAAATGGGAACCTGCAGGACCTGTATTTGATACTTTCGACTAGTATACCGCAGTATGGGCTGCGGTTTTCTTTTTGCACATACGGAAAGAATACATCGATGTATAATGGATTTAGCAGAAACCTTTGGGGGTATATATGGAAAAATACATCATGGCGATCGATCAGGGTACGACCAGTTCAAGGGCGATCCTTTTTGATCATAATTCAAACATTGTGGCAAGTTCACAGAAGGAGTTCACACAGTATTTCCCGCAGCCGGGATGGGTGGAACATGATGCCAATGAAATCTGGCTGAGCGTTCTTTCCTGCATGGCCGGATGCATTCAGCAGGCGCAGATCAATCCGGCACAGGTCGCCGGCATCGGCATTACGAACCAGCGGGAAACGACAGTTGTCTGGAATAAGGAAACGAATCTGCCGATCTATCATGCCATCGTATGGCAGTCGCGGCAGACGGCGGATATCTGCGACAGTCTGAAAGAAAAAGGACTGGAGCCTCTGTTTACGGAAAAGACAGGTCTGCGCATCGATCCGTATTTCAGCGCTACCAAGATCAGATGGATCCTGGATCATGTGCCGGGTTCCCAGGAACTTGCCGAACAGGGCAAGCTGATGGCAGGCACGATCGACAGCTGGCTGATCTGGTGTCTGTCGGGAAACAAAGTGCATGTGACGGACTATACCAATGCGTCCAGAACGCTTCTGTACAATATTTTCGAAAAGAAATGGGATGAGGAACTGTGCAGCATCCTGAATATACCTGTATGCATGCTGCCGGAAGTCAGGGATTCCAGCTGCATCTATGCCAATACTGCACCGTATCATTTCTTCGGGCATGAAGTACCGATTGCCGGTGTGGCCGGCGACCAGCAGGCTGCCTTGTTCGGTCAGGGATGCTTTGAAAAGGGCATGGCCAAGAATACCTACGGCACCGGCTGCTTCCTTTTGATGAATACCGGTGAAGAAGCGATGCGTTCGAGCCATGGCCTTGTAACGACGATAGCCTGCGGCATGGACGGAAAGATCCAGTATGCGCTGGAAGGTTCGGTGTTTGTTGCCGGATCGGCGATCCAGTGGCTGCGTGATGAAATGCATTTCTTCCCGAATTCCGCCCAGTCGGAGGAGATGGCGCAGCAGGCGGACCAGAACAGCGGTATTTATGTCGTTCCGGCGTTTACGGGTCTTGGTGCACCGTATTGGGATGATAAGTGCCGAGGTGCGATCCTCGGTCTGACCAGAGGCACCTCGCAGGCGGATATCACCAAGGCGACCCTGGAGTCGCTGGCATATCAGACAAGGGATGTGCTGGATGCCATGGCGGAAGACTGCGGATCGGCAATCAAAGCGCTGCGGGTCGACGGCGGAGCCTGTGCGAACAATTATCTGATGCAGTTCCAGTCGGATCTGCTGCAGTGCGATATCGTCCGTCCGGCAGTGATCGAAACAACTGCACTAGGCGCTGCCTATCTGGCAGGTCTTGCGGTTGGCTACTGGAACAGCAAGGAAGAACTTGCCGGCAGTAAGGATACGGATACCGTATTTACACCGGTCATGGACCGTGAAAAGTCGGAAAAGATCTATCATAAGTGGCAGCAGGCAGTCGAAGCAGCCAGACTGTTCACGGATAAAGAGGAAAATTGAGCATTTTGCATGCATAAATGCAAATTTGTTCTTGCCTGCTGAGCAAAAGTCAGTTATAGTTTCCATGTAAAAAAACAGGGAGTGCGGAAGCACTCCTTGTGTTATGTCTGGAGGCATATGGATAGAACAGAAAAACTGAAGGAACTGTTTGCGCCGGTGCTGGCAGCGAACAATGTCAGACTCTATGAACTGAAATGGATTGCCGGCAGCGAGAGAACACTGCAGGTCGCAATCATGAAGGAAGACGGATCCATGGATCTGGATACCTGCGCGGATGTGAGTGAGCAGCTGAGCGAACTGCTGGACAGAGAAGATCCGATCGCTGAGGAATATACCCTCGAGGTCTGTTCACCCGGTGCGGAGCGGGAAATCCGGGATCTGAATGAACTGGATGCGATGGCCGGTGCCTATGTCTTTGTCAGGCTGTCAAAGCCGGTCCGCAAAATGACGGAACTGACCGGTGAGATCACTTCTGTCGAAGGTGATGAAATACATCTGGAATACCGTAACAAGGCTGTCAAGCGCACTGCGGTATTCACCAAAGAAGATATTGAGTTTATCCGCCTGGCGGTAAGGATTTAAGGAGAGAAAAAATGGAACTCAAGTACAAGGAAATGATCCGCGCTCTGAATGATGTTGAAACAGAGCGCAATATTCCGGCTGAATTTGTGATTGAAGCGCTCAAGGAGGCAATGGCAAAAGCCTATAAAAAGGATGCCGAACTGAGCGATATTGATGTCGTTGCGGAGATCAACGAAAAGAAGCAGACGATCGATCTGTTCCAGAATTATAAAGTCGTCGAAGATGTTGAGGATGATGAACTGGAAATCTCGCTGGAAGACGCAAAGGAAATCAAGCCGGATGCAGTGATCGGCGATGTGGTTTCCCGCAAGATCGAAATCCAGGGTATGAGCCGGGCAGCTGCGACACTGGCCAAGAACGTCATGCGCCAGAAGATCCGGGAAGCGGAGAAGGTCGCTGTCTATGATGAATATATCGACCAGCTGAATGAAATGGTTCTCGGTATCGTTGAATCGGTCAAGGACAAGTTCACACTGATCAATCTTGGCAAGACAGTTGCGATGATGCCGCATTCTGCCGAGATCCCGAATGAGCGTCTCAGCGAAGGCCAGAAGCTCAGAGTCGTCATTACCGAAGTCAACAAGAACACAAAGGGTTCCCAGGTCCTTGTTTCCAGAGCGGATCCGATGCTTGTCAAGCGTCTGTTTGAAAAAGAAGTACCGGAGATCTTCCAAGGCATTGTCGAGATCAAGGCAATTGCCCGTGAGCCGGGTGAAAGAACAAAGATGGCAGTTGTCAGCCATAACCCGGAAGTCGATCCGATCGGCGCATGCATCGGTCCCAGAGGCAGCCGTGTCCAGGTGATCATCGAAGAGATCCATGGTGAAAAGATCGATATTTTCCAGTGGAATGATGATATCACCGAACTCGTCAGAAACGCACTGGCACCGGCAGTCGTCAATTATGTTCTGCCGCGCGATGAGGACAACAGCCTGCTGGTCATCGTCGATGAAGATCAGCTTTCCCTGGCCATCGGCAAAAAGGGCAAGAATGCCCGTCTGGCTGTCAAGCTGACAGGTCACAAGATCGATATCAAGACAAGGGAAGAACTGGAAGAAAAGGGCGAGAACTTCGAAGAACTTGTTGCCAGAGCCGAAGAACTCAAGGAAAAGATGCGCAAGGACGCTGCCCGCAGAGAAATCGAACGTCTCGAAGCGGAAGCACGTGAAGCAGAGGAAAGACGTCAGGCTGCCGCTGCCAAGCTGGCTGCTGTACGCTCCGCTGCAGAAGAGGAACAGCAGGATGATCTGATTCCGGAAGAGATGCAGGAAGTCATGCGTGAAAGAATCCGTGATGAGATCGCCATGAAGCCGGAAGAGGAAACACCTGCCGAAACCGAAACACCGGCAGAACCGGCTGTCATTGAAGAGGCTGCACCGGAAGAACCGGTGATCCCGGCGGAAGAACCGGCAGAGGAAGAAGAGCCTGCGGAAGAAAAGAAAGAAGAGAAGCAGGAAGTCAAGCCTGTTTCCAAGCGCCATGCCGACCTCGAGGAAATGGCTGCCAAGAATACCTATGTATCTGTATTCGAGAAGCTGACGGATACATCCAAGCCGAAGCAGAATGACTCCAGACCGAAGCGGAAAAAGAAGAAGTCCGATGAGGATGACTACAAGATCCGCAACAAGGATCTGGAAGAACAGATCAAGAAGAACCTCAGCACCGTTGATACACGTCCGATCTACAGCGAAGAAGAACTGGCTGAAATCGAGGCACAGCAGCTTGAGGAAGAAGAACGTGAGTATGACTTCGATTATGATGAATACGAAGACTACTACAACGACGAGGACAATAACTGATCTATGCCAAAAAAAATTCCCATGCGCAGATGCGTTGCGACCGGAGAGCATTTTCCGAAAAAGGAACTGCTTCGCATCGTGCGCACACCGGAAGGTGAAATCAGGATCGACACGACCGGAAGAACCAACGGTCATGGAGCATATTTGAAAAAAGACGCGGAAGCAGTTGCGCTGGCCCGTAAAAAGGGAGCGCTCGCGAAGGCACTGGAAGCAGAAATTCCCGAAGAAGTCTGGGAAGAGATTCTGAAGGCGGTGCAGAACTGAACTTTCGCCTCTTACGGTTAAAAGGAGGTAGTTATGGCAAATAACCGAAAGCCGGGAAAAAATTCGAACCGGAACCGCAATAAGAATTTCAAAAACCGCGGTCAGGGAGGATACGAGTCATCTTACCGCAAGGCGCCGGATATCAAGGCAATTGAATATACCGACGGCATTACGGTAGGTGAACTGGCTGAGAAAATCGGCAGACAGTCCAGCGAAATCATCAAGACTCTGTTTATGGAAGGCAAGATGGTGACGATCAACAGTGCGCTGGAAGATGAGATGGTCGAACTTGTCTGCATCGGCTATGACATTGAACCGACAAAGGTCAAGGAAAGAGAAGAGGATTCTCTGGAAGTTGAGCCGGACAGCAATCCGGAAAACCTGGTGGAACGTCCGCCGGTCGTCACGATCATGGGTCACGTCGACCATGGCAAGACGACCCTGCTGGATACGATCCGCCGTACAAAGGTAGCAGCCGGGGAAGCCGGCGGTATTACACAGGCAATCGGTGCCTATCAGATCGAAGTCAGCGGCCGCAAGGTTACATTCCTGGATACGCCGGGTCATGAAGCATTCACGGCAATGCGTGCCCGCGGTGCGAGTGTAACGGATATCGCTGTCATCGTCGTCGCAGCGGATGACGGTGTCATGCCGCAGACGCGTGAAGCAATTGACCATGCCAGAGCGGCAGATGTACCGATTATCGTCGCGGTCAATAAGATGGACCGTCCGGATGCCAATCCGGACAGAGTCAAGCAGGAGATGGCAGAACTGGATATCATGCCGGAAGAATGGGGCGGCGATACGATTTTCGTACCGACTTCCGCAAGAAACGGCGACGGTATTGAAGATCTGCTGGAAACGATCCTGACGGTTGCGGATGTCAAGGAACTCAAGGCAGATCCGACCCAGACAGCAACCGGTACGGTCATCGAGGCAAAGCTTGATAAGGGCCGCGGTCCGGTCGCAACCCTGCTCGTACAGAACGGTACGCTGCACCAGGGCGATCCGGTCGTCGTCGGAACGAGCTTCGGCAAGGTCCGTAAGATGATCGATGAAAACAGCCATGAGCTCAAGTCGGCAGGTCCGGCAACACCGGTCGAGATCATCGGTCTCTCCGATGTACCGGAAGCAGGCGATCTGTTCCGCAATTTCACGGATGAAAAAGAAGCCAGAGCGATTGCGGACAGAAGAAAGCGCCGCAAAATCGAAGCGGACCGCCGCAAGACAAGTGCGATGTCGCTGGAGGAACTCTCTTCGCAGATCGATGCCGGTGAGATCAAGGAAATCCCGATCATCATAAAGGCGGATGTCCAGGGTTCTGCGGAAGCCGTCAAGTCTTCCATGGAGAAACTGGATGTCAAGGGCGTCAAGGTCAATGTCATTCATGCGACAGCCGGTGCGGTTACGGAATCGGATATCATGCTGGCAAGTGCATCCAAGGCAATGATCATCGGATTCAATGTGCGTCCCGATGCGAATATCCGCAAGAAGGCAGAAGAAGCCGGTGTTGAGATCCGTCTCCATAACATCATCTACAAGGCAACCGAGGAAATGGAACTTGCCATGAAGGGTATGCTGGAGCCGGTATACGAAGAAGTTGTCATCGGCCAGGCAGAGATCCGTGAAACATACAAGGCTTCCAAGGTCGGTACGATCGGCGGATGCATGGTTACGGACGGCAAGCTTGTCAGCAACTGCAGCGTGCGTCTGATCCGCGACGGTATCGTTATCTACACGGGAAAACTCGGATCGCTCAAGCGCTTCAAGGATGATGCCAGAGAAGTTCTCAGCGGCTATGAATGCGGTATTACAATCGAGAATTATAACGATCTGAAGATCGGCGATATCATTGAGGCCTATCAGGAACAGCAGGTATCCGCAGACGTATGAAAAGCGTAAAGGAAAAGCGTCTGGAAGGCATTATCCGCAAGGATATTTCGGACATTATCCAGTTCGAAGTCAAGGATGCCGATGTCGGATTTGTGACGATCACGGATGTGGACGTATCTGCCGATCACAGCTATGCCAAGGTCTATGTAACATTCCTGGGCAAGCAGGCACGGGCGGAAGCCGGACTGAAGGCACTGAACCGGGCAAAAGGATTTATCCGCTCGGAACTGGCCCAGCGTCTGGCAATCCGGAGAACGCCGGAGCTGACCTTTGTCATCGATGAGACAGAGGAACACGGCCGCCATATCGATGAACTGATCGCATCGATCCATAAAGATGATACAGAGGAGTAAGTGCAGAAAAAAATTCTGCACTTTTTTTGCGTGTTTTTGATTTGGAGGTGAATACATATAGTGAAAGGAGGATCTGAGATATGAGACAGATCACTGTTGAGCCCGAGAGGCTGGAAGCCTGCGCAGCCAGGATGGACGAGCGCAATGAAGACTATACACGGAATTACCGCGAACTGTTTGCGGCTGTGGAGGCGATGTCCGCCGCCTGGCAGGGCAGCGACAATACCGCATTCACCGCCCAGATCAGCCGCTTTGAAGCGGATTTCCGCCAGCTTTCCATGCTGTGCGCACAGTACACGGAGTTTCTCAGAAACAGTGCCAGGGCATACCGCCAGACACAGGAGGAACTGACATCACAGGCATCACGACTGACCCAGTAAAGGAGGAAAACAATGTCTAATATCCGTATTTCACTGAATGAAGTCAGCGATACCGCTGCCAGACTGCGGTCGCTGAATCAGCTTATGTATGACGCTCTGACCGATATGAAAAATGAAATGAATGCCCTCAACGGAACCTGGCTTTCGGACGGCAGCGAGGAAATCCGCAGCCGGTTCAGCCAGTTTTCCGCAAGGTTCGATCATCACCGTGAAGTCATCGAATCCTATGCACGGTTTCTCGATCTGACGGTATCCAGCTATGACACACTTGAGTCGACGATTACGGGCAATGCTTCATCGATGCAGGTTTAAGTTCCTGCTGGCTGTTTCACTATTCGTGGGTACAGCCGGATGTGCGAAAGAACCGAAAGAAACCGTATCGATGGGCACATGGATCTCCATGATCACCTATCAGGCGGATATTCATGAATATGAAAGCGATATTCCTTACTATCTGAATATCCAGAAAAGCCATCCTGCCTATGCGAATGTACAGGCGGCAGTGGAATGGAAGATCCTCGATCCTTCGGTTCCGTTTGAACCGTCCGATCCGCTGACCCGCGAATGGGCCGCATTTACCCTGGTCCGGCTGATCTCACCGGAATCCGTAAACAGTACATATACGGTCAAAGATCAGGACCGGTCGCTGTTTCCGTCGGAAATTTCCCAGGCTGCGGCAATGGGACTGCTGAAAACCGACCGGCGCGGTCTGTTCCATCCCCGTGAAACGATTGACCGTGGCGAAGCGGAAAAGCTGCTGGAACAGGTCATCGGATATATCAATGACCGCTCATTGCAGCAGACGCATGCGGAAATCGAAATGGATGATACAGCCATCCGCGATATCGGTGTTCTGAGGGCCTCAGATGCTGAGAATACCTATGAGACAGACGATATGAATGTATCGCCAGGTGATACGGTCCATTGGCAGGATGTCTATGGGAATGAACATTATTCCGATGTGACTGCCAGAGAAGATAACCGGATCACGCTGCAGGACAGCGATGCGATGGAACTGATCGAAGACATGGATATCTGCGGGGAAGAGGACATCGATTTTGATCAGGCAGGTATCTGGATCCGGGATGATATGGTACAGAAGAGTTCTGCATCTATTGGAGATGATCCTTACCTGCATGCAGCAGCGTCTTTTGCGAAGACCTTTACACTGCAGGGATATACGATCCGACTGCAGGGGAGCGGTACATCGGTCTATGCCGAAGCATCGAAGAAGAACAGCGACGGCTCCGATGTACATGCTTCGATCCGGCTGAGCGGGATGCATGTTGCCTATGCCATGAAAACAGAGAAGCATGCATTGAAAGATGCATATTTCAAGGTATCCTATACAGCTTCGGAAGAACTGGGCATTAAAAACAGTTCCTACCGGAAACTGTACGGAGACTTTTCAAAACTCGATCCGGCGGATTTCTGCGCTTCTTTGAAGAATCTCATGCAGAGCCGAAAGGACACGGTCGAATCGACATTGACGCTGTGTACGCTGCGGATCCCGGTTCCCCAGGCACCGCTGCTTGCACTGAATGTATCTCTGGATCTCTATATCTATGCCAGCGGCAAGGCACAGATCGTACTGAGTCAGAAGAATGAAGCGGGATTCGAAGTCCGGGACGGGCATATGCGGTTGATCCGTTCCGTGGAAAAAGACCGCAAAGCGGAAATCAGAGCTTCGGCAGGTTGCACTGCCGGCATCGTTACAGCTTTGGCTATGGCCAATCTGAATCTGATGGATATCCGTCTGTCTGCCGGTGTAAGGGCGGATGCCTCTGCCGTCATGCATCTGTATGATCACAACGGCAGAAAGTCTGCTGTACAGTCGCAGGCACCTGCCGATCTGACCGATGAAATGGCAGACGGCAATGAAAATGTACTGGTATGTACAGATCTCAATGGCAGCTGGATCCTGGATATGACTGTCAATTCGTCCGGATCTGCGGCATCCCGGCTGGGACTGTCGCGGACCGTGCATATTCTCAACGCCGACAACGCGCCGCTGTTTCCCAAAGGTCTGCAGCATTTTGAAAACGGCATCGCCATGGACGCATGTACACGGCATGAGCGGTTTGCGCCGCTGGCGGATTTGCAGGTCCCGGACAGCGATGTCATCGGCATCGATACGTATGCGCTGACACTGAAGCCATCCGAAACCGCAAGTATTTCCATTACCGAGTTGCCGGAAGGATATACCGTGCAGGATGTGACATTTGTCAGTCTGGATCCGTCGGTCGCCTCTGTGGATACAGCCGGGAATGTCACGGGTATCAAAACCGGAAGCACCCGGATCATCGTTAAGACTTCGGACGGACATGAAACCGGCTGCAGCGTTCTGGTCGGTGCATAGAAATGCTGATATATATCCTTGAAAACGGTAAGTGCCGCAGAGAACTGTCTGATGAAGAAAGCCTGACCGTTCCGGTGCTGGGCCGCTTATGCATGTTTGTTTCGTCTATGGATACGGTATCGGTCCGTCTCCACCATACGCTGCACTGCGATGATGATCTTTCCTTTGGAACGGCAGGATCGCTGTATATTACAGACGGTCATATGGGTGCATTGTGTGTTATACTCCTGCATCATCGCGGCTATGACATGTATGAGCGGCTCTGCGCACCGGATCAGATCCATATAAGCAATGAACCGGAAGCGGATATATGTATTCCGTATATGGATGACGGCAGTGCCATATGCATCGATCTGACAAGAAACAGATGTTCGGTGCAGGGCAGTGTCTGTGCAACGCTGAACGGAAACCTGCTGCTGGATGACTGTATTCTGGAAGGCATGAACAGGATCGAATGCATGGGAATGGTACTGATCATTGATCATGGAATCATCCTCATCAATACGATGGTTCCTCACAGTAACGCATTTTCTCCTGCAGCGGTCCATCCTGAAAAGCCGGTATTTCCCACAGAGGATACGGTTCCGCTGCATTATGTGATCGATCCGCCGGTAAAGCTGCAGGCAGAGGCGGAATACAGTGCCTTCCATATCCCTGCAGAAAGCCGTTCTGTGCCGTATCTGATATCCGGTGCATCGATGATCATGATGGCTTCTGCCAGTGTCTGTGCGGCGGTTCTGAATGCTTACAGAGGATATGAAGCAGGAAGGGAATGGATCGACCTGATGCCGCAGATGATCCTGCCGGGTGTCATGATGATATCCGCGCTGATCCTGCAGCCTCTGCAGAGATTCATGCAGAACAGAATACGTAAAAAAGAACTGCGCATCCGGCAGGATGCATATATGGATTCATTGCAGGAAAAGACGGATGAACTGATTGCAGAGCGGGAGCAGAAAGCAGAAGCCTGTGAACATGTCATACAGCTTCTGCGTTTGAAAGAAAATGTCCGCCATTGTGACAGTGTACTGCTGCATATCGGACAAAGCGGTTCCCTGTATCACTTCGAAACACGCATCGCACGGAATGAAGAAAGGGATGAAAGAACAGAATCGTGCATGCGGAGCCAGATGAAAAGGCTTGAAGAAGAATTCCTGTTTCCCTGGCGGATCGACCTGAATCAATACAGAAACATATTGATCGTAGCGGATGAGGGGGGATGGATCATGGGAATGCTGGAAGAATTTCTGCATGCCCATTCGCCGCGGGAACTGTTTGTATGCATGACAGGACCGAAAGAGATGTTTGAAAATGAAATCCGTCTTGCGGAAAACGATCATATATTCATGGATAACGGATGCAGAGCATTTGTCTATGACGAAGCAGGTGCGGACATGGTCCGTGCCTATGCACAGTCACGTAAAAGAAAGTCTGTCGCGGTGCATTTCGCCAATGACTTTCTCACTGATGATGAACACTTTATGCATATATTCATTCAGCCGGAAGAAGACGGACTCAGCCATGATCTTGTATGCAATGTCCTGACGCATAAAGCATATGATTATCTGCGCAATGAGGAATGTACGTTTATTCCATCGCAGATCATGCCTTCTGCGCTGGCCCGTATCGAAAAAAATGAAGCTGCAGCAGATATACAGAAAACCGTCGGATTCATGGATCTGTTTTCACTGGAAGGAGCAGGGCGGCTGGATATTCCCGAACGGTGGCGCGCTGCCGATCCTTCCGTCAGCCTGAAAGTACCGGTCGGAGTGGATGAACACGGCCAGATCATTCTTCTGGATATGCATGAAAGCGCAGACGGTCCGCATGGTCTTGTCGCCGGTACGACCGGTTCCGGCAAGAGCGAATGGCTGCTGTCGCTGATCATGTCTCTGGCCGTATGCTATGCGCCGTCCCAGGCAGCCTTTGTCCTGATCGATTTCAAAGGCGGCAGTCTGATCCAGCCGTTAATGAATACGGAATATCCGCTGCCGCATATCGCCGGTGTGCTCTCGAATCTGGAAAGCAATTCTCTGCAGCGGGTGCGGATCGCACTGGCCAATGAATGCACATACCGGCAGAGACTGTTCGTGCATGCCTCGTCAGAAAACATTCCGGTCACGGATATCCGTACATACCGGGCTGCCTGCCGGAAACAGAAACATCTGCCTGCATTGGCAGATCTTGTCATCATCGTCGATGAATTTGCCCAGCTGCGTGCCCAGTTTCCGGAATTCCTGCATGAACTGATCTCCATTGCCAGGATCGGCAGGAGCCTTGGCATCCATCTGATCCTTGCCACCCAGAAACCGGGCGGGATCGTTACCGATCAGATCTGGTCCAATGCCCGTTTCAAAGTCTGTCTCAAAACAGCAGAGAAGCAGGATTCGATGGAAATGATCGGATGTCCGGACGCCTGTGCCCTGAATGTGCCTGGTTCCTTCATATTGCTGAAAGACGGAATGATGCGCAGGGGACAGTCCGGATATCTGCAGGCTGCCGCCGGCAGCTGTCTGGATCAGACAATACTGCATGATCCGATGCTGCGGGCAGTCAACCGGATCTCCGGGGGCCATACGGAAAAAACGCAGATATCGCATGTCCTGCAGCAGATCCATGCAGCTGCCGAAAATGAAAGCAAAACAAGGTGTCTATGGATGAATGAAATTGAAACGCTGCATATGCGTGATATGCCGGACGGTGCAATCGGGCTGATCGATGATATTTATCACAGCAGCCAGCCGCCATTGAAACTGAGCCGCGGTGTACATCTTGTCATGACACCGGATGAAAATGAAAAACGGCACTGGCTCAGTTCACTGATGTATGTATTGATGGCAGACAGGATCAGCGGACATACCATACTGATCAGTCATGATGCCGCATTGGCAAAAGAACCCTGGTTTGCCATGATCCGTCCGCTGATTGAAATCATGTCGGAAGAACCGGAGAAACGGTCCCGTCAGCTGCAGAAAAGCAGATACATCATCTTTACCGATACCGCGGCTTTTCATCAGACCGGAAACAGCCAGGAACGGCTTGCATTCCTGCAGGATGCACAGAAAAACGGCGCTTCTGTTTTTCTTCATATCTCCTCGCCGTCGGATGTATCCTACCGTGAACACGCGGCCGTACAGAACAGGATCTGTCTGTGCGGCTGTTCCCAGAGTGATATTTCCTCATTGATGGAAAGCCGCGAGCGGACCGTACTGACAAAAAAGGGCCATGGAATCTTCATGCATAAGCATCTGCTGGAATTCTGCTATGCACTCACAGAGCTTGATGACTGGGAGAAAGCATATGGATAGGATCCGGCTGAACCTGTATTTCGCAGCGGCAGATGTTTCCGTTGAATGCACAATGGATGCGGGCATCTGTCTGCAGGACCATATACGCAATATCTGCGAAATGGAAAAAAGCCGGTTCAGCGGCATATACCGCTATTCCGGCAATGAAATCGTCTATGAACAGAGTACCGGCCAGTTCTGCGATACCCATGTATCGCTGAAAGCGCTGGGACTGTGCAGCGGCCGCAGACTGACTGTTCTTTAAGCGAAACGTCTGCGGTATGTACAGCGGCGGCAGAGTTCTTCCGTCAGTCTGTGCATTTTAAAGCCTTCAGCCATTGCGGTATAGCGCGGTGAAGCAAAGATATCCGCCATAGTCTGCTCCTTCATATTGCCCAACCGGATATCTCCTTCGGAATCAAGACAGCAGGGTACGACTGTTCCGTCGCACAATACCGCGATCTGATCGACGGCACCGTGACAGGTGCCGTTTTCTGTTTCTCCGTCATTGGCATCGGCAGGCCATTCAAAAGTATTGTGCATATCGACATAGACACCCGGCATGATCCGCCAGTTGTTCTTCCTGCCGCTGTCTTCCATCGTGCAGCTTTTTCTGATTTCGTCCAGGCATTGCGCAGTTCTGGTGCCGCTGAGCTGATCATCGCGCCAGAAGCGGATCTCACAATACGGTCTTCCCTGGGCAGATGCCTTTCTGCAGAAATGCAGGATGTTCTGCATGTATTGCACCGGATCAGCAGTGTGGTATTCTACGGACTGAATGGAAAAGGATACTTTGCGCAAAGAAGGGTGCTGCAGCAGATCCGGATACTGAGTGATCAGAAGACCATTGGTCACCAGCTGCACCTTCATTTCTTCTTCATCGCAGATATTGAGGATTTCTTCAAATGCCGGATGGGTCAGAGGCTCTCCCTGGACATGCAGATAGATATAATCCGTATACTGTTTTGCATCCTGTACGATCCTGCGGAAAAAGGCCGGATCCATGACTGCGTCCGGACGATTGGAAAGATGACAGAAGCTGCAGTGGATATTGCAGCGGCTGGTGATTTCAATATAAATACGTTTCATGTCTTTAACTTTGCCATTATATCATGATGTTGATATAATACGTGTTGCTATGGACGCTGTGATACTTTTAAACAAACCGGCCGGGATGACTTCCTTCGATGCTGTGCGCAGATGCCGCATGACCCTGCATGAAAAAAAAGCAGGTCATACCGGTACGCTGGACCCGCAGGCGAGCGGTCTGATGATCGTTCTGCTGGGCCGCTATACAAAACTTCTGCCGTACTGCACTGCCGACCGGAAGACGTATCATGCCGAATTCAGAACCGGCATCAGGACCGATACGGAAGATATCTGGGGAAACGTCATTGAGGAAAAGGAAACTTCCTTTCACAGCGATGAAGAGCTTGAAAATGCCTGTGCAAAGATGCGCGGGCAGATCATGCAGGTGCCGCCGATGTATTCGGCTCTGAAGGTCAATGGCAGAAAACTGTATCAATATGCAAGGAAGGGCATTGAAGTCGAGCGGCAGCCGCGTCCTGTTACCGTGCATTCTCTGACGGTCAGAAGGACCGGAGAAGACACCTATGAAATGGATGCCTGTGTTTCTGCCGGAACCTATATAAGAACACTGATTGCGGATTACTGTGCATCGCTGGAGGAAATCGGAACCATGACTTCGCTGATCCGCAGCGGCATCGGATCGCTGAAACTGGAAGATGCCTGCAATCTGGACGATCTGAATGAAAACAGCGGAATCGATCCGCTCCTGGCTGTTTCGGATGTCTATGAGATCACTGAAGCAGGGGAGCATGCCGATGATATCATGCACGGACGCAGTTTTGCGCTGAAGGATGCAGGCACATACATCATGTTTGTGCAGAACGGCAGTATTCTGGCTGCCTATGAAAAGAGGCAGGATGGCCTGTATCACTGTGCGCGGGGATTATACTGATATGCGGATTATTTCGATCTCAATGGAAACGGAGAATCAGACAACAGTGCCGATGTGCGCCTGCATCGGCTATTTTGACGGTATGCATGTCGGTCATCAGGCCCTGATCAGAAGGACCATCGAACTGGCTGAAAAGCACGGATGCGAAAGTGCTCTGATTACTTTTGATCCCGATCCGTGGGTGACGGTCAGGGGCATTCAGAACGTAAAGCATATTACGACACTGCGTCAGCGTATCAACATGGCTGTATCCTTCGGAATACAGAATGTGATCATATTGAAGTTTTCCAAAGAAATGAGCATGCTGGAGCCTTCGGAATTCACATCGCGGATCCTGGGACATCTGCGTCTGCGGGCCATTGTCTGCGGTTTTGATTTCCGCTATGGGAAAAACGGCGCCGGCAGTGCGGAAACACTGCGGCAGGCACTGACCTGCGAAACATCCGTAATCGAAGCTGTCAGCGACAGTCAGGGAAAAATATCCAGCACAAGGATCGAGCAGGCGCTTGTAAAAGGCGATATCAGAGCTGTCAACCGGATGCTGGGATACAGATACCAGCTGGAAGGAACGGTCATGCACGGACGCCATAAAGGGACAGGTCTCGGTTTTCCGACTGCGAATCTCAGCTATGCCCAGGAATATCTTCTGCCGAAATCCGGGGTCTATGCCGGCTATGTGACATTTGATTCCAAGACATATCCGGCAATGATCAACATCGGCCATAATCCGACATTGAATTTCCAGGACGCTCTGTCCGTGGAAGCGCACATTCTGAACTATAAAGGCGATCTTTACGGAAAGCGGATCACGATTTCGTTTTCCGAATATATCCGTGAGGAAAAGGATTTCCGCAACCGTACCAATCTGATCATGCAGCTGGAGCAGGATACCCGCAATGTACAGCGGGTCCTGAAAAACGATGAATTCTGAATTTCTCAGGCAGATGAAAAATCTGCTGCAGGAAGAGTATCCTGCCTATCTGGAAGAACTGGAGAAGCAGCCGAAGCGCGGACTGCGGGTGAATCTGCTCAAGACCGATGCAGAGCATCTGCTTCCGAAGCTCGATCTGTCCCTGGCACCTTCGCCGTATGCGTCCAACGGTTATTATGTGGAAGACAGACCCGGGATCGGACGGATGATTGAAGCGCAGGCAGGGCTTTTCTATATGCAGGAACCGAGTGCTTCTTCTGCGGTGACGGTACTCGATCCGCAGCCGGGCATGAAGATCCTTGATCTGTGTGCGGCACCGGGATCGAAATCAACCCAGATCGCCGAGCGCATGCATCATGAGGGACTGCTTGCCGTCAATGAAATCAATCCGAAGCGGGCAGCTGTTCTGCTCGAGAATATCGAGCGTCACGGCGCTGCCAACTGCATCGTCCTGAACAGCGAACCGAAGAAAGTTGCGGATGCATTCGGTCCGTATTTTGATGCGGTGCTGTGCGATGCGCCGTGTTCCGGAGAAGGCATGTTCCGTAAAAGCGATGACGCTGTCGACATGTGGTCGCCGCAGAATGTGCATTTCTGTGCCCAGCGGCAGGCGGAGATCCTGGAGGAAGCATACCGGGCCCTGAAGCCGGGCGGCATTCTTGTCTATTCCACCTGCACATTGAATACGGTCGAAAATGAAGAGACTGTCTCTGCTTTTCTGCATCGCCATCCGGATATGTGTGCGGAGGACTGCGGCGTTTCTTTTGGAAGACCCGGCTTTCCGCTGAGCGAAGATACAGTGAAATGCCGCCGTATCTTTCCGATGGACTCAGGCGAAGGACATTTCATCGCCCGCATGCGGAAAGCGGCAGGGGAGGCAGATGCGCCGAAGCTGCGGATCAGAGAAAGCAGGATACCGAAAGCAGCCAAAGAATTTCTCAATGACATGCTGAAAAAACCTTATCCGTATGTATATACATATAAAGAACGGATCTACGGCGGTTCTTTCCCGTTTATCGAAATTGAGGGATGCCGCATTCTGCGTGCGCAGGTCCTGCTGGGAGAAATGAAAAAAGACAGATTTGAACCGGCACATCATTTCTTTACTTCCGCCTGGTCTGATTTCTGTCATACAATAGAAGTTGATCAGAGACAGTGCGAAGCATATCTGCGCGGGGAACAGCTGAATATTGAAAGTCCCCGGGGATGGCTGGCAGTCTGTCACGACGGTGCAGTCCTGGGCGGTGCGAAAAGCGACGGAAAATCGCTGAAGAACAAGTATCCGAAACAGCTGAGGCTGCGCTGACCATAATGAGGTAACCATGAAACTGAGTCTTTTTGATTTCATAGATGAAACACTGGAATACTATGATCACCGGATTCCTGCGTTTCAGTATGCACAGTCGCAGCTGCTTTCCGTATTCCGCACGGTTCTGAATGAGCATACGGATTCGGTCATCAATCTTTCCACCCGGATCAAGAAACCGGAAAGTCTGAAAGAAAAACTGATCCGGAATGAATTCTATCTGACCTATGACACGGCCGAAGAAGCAATCGAACATCTGTCCGATCTGGTCGGCATTACGGTGCAGTGCCGTTTTATCCGCAATGAGGCGGAGATATATAAATCCCTGTTTCAGTGTTTTCACGATGCCGGAGACGGTATCTATCACTGCGACAGCGATCCGGATGTCTGTCTGAATCTGCATATGCCGCAGCCCCAGCTGCAGCGCAACGGTTTTACGATCTACCGGCTGGACGGCTATTATCTGTTCAATGAGACAAAAATCAATTTCGAACTGCAGATCAAGTCGCTTGTCCATGTCTTCTGGAATGAGATCGAGCACGAAGTCGTTTACAAGAATCCGGATTTCCTGATGTACGATCAGTTCAACCGTTCGATGCTGGGGGCGATCCGCGACAATCTGGATGTCGTTGACCGGCAGCTGGAAATCATGTACAAGGAAATATCCGAAGAATCGCAGCAAGCCCAGATCGGCATGAATGAGCAGGGCTTCAAGGCGTTTATCACCAGCTCGATCAATGAACTGGTCAACCGCAAGATGAAGGAATCGGTCGGCTTTACAACGGATTTCAAGAAATGCTCGGCGACGATCTCGCAGTACATCTTCCTGCATGATTTCGTCAATGGCGACCGCAGCCGCGATAAGATGATCGACTATATGGAAACGCTGAGTCTGCTGAAGGAGAATAAACTGGATTTCTCCGAGCAGATCCGTCTGGACCGCCGCTACAATCTCGGCGATCCGTTCTGCGATGTGCTGGAGAATTACTGGTACAGAGAAGCGAATCACAACTTCCAGTGGCATGTATTCTTCGTCATGCTGTTCTGTCTGATCCCGGGCGACCCGGATGAGATCCTGCATGATTTCTGCCGTACCATCAAGCAGATCCTGATACCGAATTACTGGCTGGAAATGCGCTTTACCGGCTGGCAGGATGATCTGCGGAAGCAGGTGCTGGATCTGTTTATGTCGACTCTGGCAGAATCGCTCGTCAGCGTCGATACGATCAAGATCATTCATGAAGACAGTCTGTATAAAGTCATGAATCAGTTTCAGAATTATGTCGAGCGGATGGAGAGACGCTATACATATCCTCAGGATCTGCTGCATGAGAAGGAAGTGATCCGGCAGGACCTGTATCATCAGATATCCATTAATTTCCGCTGAAAACTGCTATAATAAAGAATATTGAAGAGGTGAAGCATATGGCACAGGATTATGTTGTGTTGAATGAAGAAAACGAACTTGGCATGATTGCCATAAATAAGTCCGTTCTGCAGTCGATTGCAGAAATCAGCATCGATGAAATCGAAAACTCCGTTCTGATCAGTTCGGCAAGATTCACCAAGCCGCTGCAGATCAGGATCGAAGATAACAAACTGAATATCTCTGCCGATCTCAAGGTGCGCTACGGTGCCAATGTCCAGGCGACCTGCGAGCTCGTCCAGAATAAGATTTATGAGAATATTCTGCAGATGACCGGTTTCAAAGCGAATGAAGTAACAGTAAATGTAATCGGATTCGAATTCTGATTGACAACCGCTTTGATTTGTTGTTTAATACATAAGTACTCTAAATAAACGGAAAGAAGAAGCACCGCTTCTCACCTGATGTCCTATGGACCTGGGTAAATGCCGAAACATGAAACAGTATGTTTTTTGGCAGGTGCGGCTTCGTACCTGCTTTTTAGTGAACGGGGAGGTTTGCTTGGGAAGGATCAAGAATAACAAAAACAGAAGAAAAGAACCGACAGACATTGTCAATGAAGACATTCATTTCAAGGAAGTACTTGTCATCGGACCCAACGGCGATCAGCTGGGAGTCATGATGCGCAGGGAAGCGCTTGAGAAGGCGTATGAAATGAATCTGGATCTTCTTTGTGTCGCACCGAACGCACCGACGCCGGTATGCAAGATTCTCGATTACGGTAAATTCCGCTTCGAGGAACAGAAAAAGGCACGCGATGCCAAAAAGAAACAGCATACCACGGAAATCAAAGCGCTGCGTGTATCGCCGGTCATTGACCAGCACGATTTCGATACAAAGCTGAACCAGGCAAGAGAATGGATCGAGGATGGTCAGAAGGTGCGCATCGACATGCGTTTCCGGGGAAGAATGATCACCCGTCAGGAAGTCGGTAAAGAAGTAATCAGGAATTTTACCGAGCAGATCGCGGATATTGCGGAGGTCTCGAAACAGGCCAGCATGGAAGGAAATACCATGTCCGTCGTATTCTCACCGAAGAAGAAACAGTAAAGGAGAAACATTATGAAGGCAAAGGCTAAGAAACCCAAGAAGATCAAGATGAAGACAAAGAAGACGTTTGCCAAGCGTTCCAAGATTTCCGGAAACGGCAAACTGATCGTTCATCACAACTATGTATCGCATTTCGCTGCAAACAAGTCGCACAAACAGAAGATGCACCTGGCTAAGTCCACGACTGCTCATGAAACAGACATGAAGCGTGACAGACAGCTGCTGCAGGGTTAATCAGGGAGGTACATAGAGATGAGAGTAAAAGGTTCTACACCGACACGGAACAGACGCAAGAAGATTCTGAAGGCTGCCAAGGGCTACTTTGGTTCCAAGCATCTGTTATACAGGACTGCCAATGAGCAGGTCATGCATTCGCTGAAGTACAGCTACATCGGAAGAAAGCAGACAAAGCGTGAAATGCGCAAGCTGTGGATTGCCCGTATCAATGCGGCTGTCCGTCCGTATGATCTGAGCTACAGCAAGTTCATGCACGGTCTCAAGCTTGCCAACATCAATGTCAACCGCAAGATGCTGTCTGAGGTTGCAATCCATGATGCGGAAGGCTTCAAGGCTATCGTTGACGCAGCGAAAAATGCGCTGGATGCTGCAAAGTAATCATTGCGTTATCCAGTCAAATTTAGTAAACTAGTCTATGCGAAGAAAGGAATCATCCTTTCTTCCCGCATGGCGCGTTGGTGAAGCGGCTTAACACACTGCCCTCTCAAGGCAGCATTCACGGGTTCGAATCCCGTACGCGTCACTGAGAACCGGTCGGAAATGACTGGTTTTTTTCGTTTGATGCATTTAAAAAACACCGCTGTGCATCGCGGTGTCTGTGATTATGCGGAGAGCTGTCCGATGGAGAGGCGGAGTCTGCGCAGTGTTTCGTCTTTGCCCAGGATCGAAGCAATCTCGATGGCGCCGCCCGGTGTCGTGGCCATGCCGGTGATTGCCAGCCGCAGAGGGAAGAGTACCTGTCCGTTCTTGCGTCCGAGTTTTGCCGGCAGTTCCATCAGCATCCCGTGCAGTGCTTCTTCCGACCAGTCTTCCTGCACGGCCAGTGCTTCTTCGCAGGCTTTCAGGGATTCCAGGGCGACCTCCGGATTTGTTTTCATCTTCTTATTGTTGTAAAGATCATTTTCATAAGAAGGGAATGTATCGAAGAAGCCGAGCATTTCCGGAATTTCATTCAGGGTATTGGCACGGACCTGTACGATCGCCGCAATCTTTCTGCCGTCGAAGTTTCCTTTGACTGCCTGCTCAATATACGGTTTCACAAGGCTGTAATAGCTGTCCAGATCCATCTGACGCAGCCACATGCCGTTGAGCCATCTCAGTTTGTCCGGGTCGAAGATCGAGCCGTTTGTGCCGATGTGCTTGACATTGAATGCCTGTACCAGTTCATCCAGGGTAAAGATTTCGCGGTCTTCTTCCGGCGACCAGCCAAGCAGGGCGATATAGTTCAGGATCGCTTCCGGCAGATATCCCTTGGCAACCAGATCCTGGAAAGACGCATCGCCGTTGCGCTTGGAAAGCTTGTTATGCTCATCCTTCATGACCGGCGGGCAGTGGATGTATCTCGGAATATCCCAGCCGAATGCCTCGTAGATCAGGTTGTACTTCGGTGTGGAAGAAAGATACTCCATGCCTCTGACAACATCGGTAATGCCCATCAGATGGTCATCGATGACATTGGCGAAGTTGTAGGTAGGGAATCCGTCCGATTTCATCAGAACCTGTTCATCCAGGGTCGTATTGTCGACTGTGATCTGTCCGAATACCTCATCGTCAAAGGATGTCGTGCCTTCGGTGGGAATGGTCTGGCGGATGACAAAGGCAGTGCCTGCCTGCAGTCTTCTGTCGATTTCTTCCTGGGAAAGATATTTGCAGGGATCATCGTATTTGAAGCTGCCGCCTTCGGCTTCTGTCTTTGAACGCTGTTCATCGATCACCGACTGATCGCAGAAGCAGTAGTGGGCACCGCCTCTGGTGATCAGTTTCTTTGCATAATCCATATACAGTCCGCTGCGGACACGTTCAGACTGTACGTAGGGACCGTAATCGCCGCCGACATCCGGTCCTTCGTCATGTTTCAGTCCGCACTGCTGCATTGTATTGTAAATAATATCCGTCGCACCTTCGACCAGACGTCCCTGATCGGTGTCTTCGATCCGCAGGATGAATACGCCTTCAGGATCTTTCTTTGCGACCAGGTAGGCATACAGCGCTGTTCTCAGATTGCCGATATGCATATATCCGGTCGGACTGGGTGCAAATCTTGTTCTTAATGTCATTTCCTTACTCCTTCACATGCCCAATTATTCTACATCGATTATGTTGTTCAGACAATAAAGAAAGACATGGCCTTTGCCATGTCCTCAGTCTGTCAGATTATCGAAATAGCCCTGTACGTAGACAAACGGTGTGCCCTTGTCGCCCGATCCGCTGGTCAGGTCGCACAGCGAACCGATCAGGTCTGTCAAGCGTCTGGGTGTGGTGCCTTCCGATACCATCTTGCCGACCAGCTGTGCATCTTTCTCGGTGATCGCGCCTTTGATGGCTTCTTTCAGCGCATCGCCCTTGAGGTCTTTGAACTGGTTGTCAGCCAGATACTTCAGTTTCAGTTCATTCGGTGTTCCGTCCAGTCCCTTTGTATAGCCGGGGGAGACAACCGGATCTGCCAGTTCCCAGATCTTGCCGACCGGATCCTTGAATGCGCCGTCGCCGTAGACCATGACTTCGATGCATTTGCCGGTTCTGTCATAGATTTCCTTCTGGATGTCATTGACGAAGTCCGTGCAGTCATTCGGGAAGAGCTTGACGGTGTCTTCGGTTGCCTTGTTCGAACCGAGCAGACCGTATTTTTCGTTATAGCCGCTGCCGTTGACAGGAGCGTTCATGATCTCATCCAGAGAATGGACGATTTCAGCACCGCATTTCAGCAGTCTCTTCTTTGTTCTTGTGCGTGTGTGAATATCGCAGTTGAGAACTTTCTTTGTGTAAGACAGGATCGCATCCGCCTGGTTGGCAAAGATGATTTCCGCTTCACAGCCTTCTGCTTCGATCAGTTCCTGGTAATAGGTGACATAATCCATGCCGGTGAACGGATGGGATGCCTTGCCGAAAGCCGCTTCAAACTGTTCTCTGGAAAGCACGTCGGTATAAGGATTGATATCCGAATCATCCAGTTTTTCATCGATGAACAGGTGGTTGCCGACTTCATCGGAAGGGTAGCTCAGCTGCAGGATGATCTTCTTTGCGCCTCTGGCAATGCCTCTGAGGCAGATCGCAAATCTGTTTCTGGATGTGATCGGGAAGATGACACCCAGGTCTTCGCCGCCGAACTTTGTCCGGATATCTTCCGCAATATCATCGATGGAGCAGTAATTGCCCTGGCTGCGGGCAACAATTGACTCTGTGATTGCGAGAACATCGCGGTCGCGGATGGTGATGTCGCCGGCTTCCTGAGCGCGGAGCACGGTATCCACAACGATCGACTTCAGATCATCACCGGTCTTGATGATCGGTGCCCGCAGTCCTCTTGAAACTGTGCCGCTGATTCTTTCCATAGTTATCTCCTTTTTTATATTATTGAAAACACAGATATTATAGACTGATTGTTTTTTGAAAAAAAGAATGAATCCAAATAAATGACATATTTGCCATTCTGTAATCAGAAAGGCAGATACGCTGCGATGATGGCGGCAATGACCGCCGGCAGCATATTTGCGACTTTCAGTGTTTTGCCGAAGACCAGATTGACGCCGACACAGAAGATCAGGACCGAACCGATCAGGGATACCGAAGCGATGGCAGCTTCCAACATCAGCGGTGCGATCAGCGCAGCCAGCAGGGTGACGCCGCCTTCCAGGATCAGTACGGGAATTGCCGAAAAGGCACATCCTTTGCCCATGGAAGCGGTCATGACCGCAATGATGATAAAGTCCAGTACCGATTTGACGGCGAGGGTGGAATAGTCATGCAGGATACCGTCTTCAATGGCTCCGACGATGGCCATGGCACCGATGCATACCGTCAGGGAAGCCGTCACAAATGCTTCGACAAACTGCTTGTCTTTGGCATTGCCGGTTTTCTGTTTCAGCCATTCGCCGAATCTTTCGAATCCGTCTTCGATCCTGAGCAGTTCGCCGATCACGGTACCTGCCGCCAGACACAGAACGACTGCCATCGCCCTGGAAGAGACGATCCTTGTTTCTTCGATTCCGAGCATGCCTTCCATCGCTCCGGCAATTGCGATGAACATGACGCTGACGCCGCATGCCTTCGTCAGGGAATCCTGCTGAGAAGCGGAAAACAGCTTTGATGTAAAATGCCCGGCAAAGCCGGCGGCGATGATGCTTATAACGTTGATCAGTGTACCTGTACCTGCCATGATAAACTCCTTCACATGCTTCAAGATTTTAGCAGATATCGCTTAAAAACGATATTTATATGGACCGATGCATTGCAGAAACAAAAAACGCCCGGATCACGGACGTTCTTCATGGCTGGGATAGAGAGATTCGAACTCCCGAATGACTGGTTCAGAGCCAGTTGCCTTACCGCTTGGCTATATCCCAACAGCAACATCTATTATATTTGAATTCAGCCGGGATGCAAGTGTTTTTTTCAAATATATGCAATGCTTTACGGAAGGTTCTTTCAGCGGTTGCCAGGATGGCTCGATTCGATGAAAACCAGTGCTGTTTCCGTATGCAGAAACCGTACGGAAAAGACAGCATCCATCGTGCATGCCGGCGATGCATGAAGAAACCGTTTCATTGCATCGGGCAATTTATTTCATGTAATATTAAGGTAGCAAATTGATCAGGGGTGACACAGCATGAATAAATTCAAGTATACGGTATCTGTTTTTACGGCTTTGGCTCTTTTATCTCTGACCGCATGCAGCGGAAATACTGCACAGGATTCCGGAGAAAACAGCACGGATCCTGCAGAAGAAACCCCAGCAGAAATAGCTGACAATATTGTTCTGCCGGAAGGATTTGAAGAAGGTTTTGTCTACAGGAAAAATGACATTGTCATTCAGAGAACGGAGTACGTTCCGTCTGAAACGGTAGATGTAATTGATTTCACTCTCGTCAATGAAGGGAGTGAAAACGTTGATATGAAGATACTGCCGCTGCTGATCAACGGAGTGGTGACAGAGGAAGGCTATTATGTAGACCTTGAACCGAAAAATCCATACCCGATTGAATTCTATATCGATAATGAAACGCTGTCCTTTGCGGGCATCAAAAAAATCAATACCGTGGATGCCTGGGTATCCTTTAAACCTGAAAGCAGTGAATCATGGAGTGAGCCTGAACTGATCCGTCTTGTGCAGAACGAAGCCGATGCCAAGCCGGCGGTCCTTCAGCATTCCGATCATGTTCTGTACGATCAGGACGGTATCAAAATCAGCAGCTTAGGGTCCTATGTTTCATACTTCGGCGCCTCCAGTGCGGTCTATCTGCTTTCCAATGATACAGACAGTACGGTCAGCACCGATACGGATTATGAATTCTCACTTGTGGACGGGGAAGCAGACAGCGGCAGGATGATCGGATATGTGTCCGAGGAAACACCTCCCAGCAGAAAAAGTCTGCTTGTCGTTAACGTACTCAGCACCGATGATTATGAAAGTGTTCCGTTCGATACCGCTGATACCCGTCTCATCATTTCCGGGGAAGATAATGAAGAAATTGCGGCTGTGCCTGTGCATCTGACCATGGATGGAGATACGATCCAGTCTGCTGCGGATGACAGCTACTACAATGCGTATTTCCGCACTGAATCCATTATTTATGAACTGCCTTCGGAAAATGAACTTACAGAGTATCTTATCCTTTTCTATCAGAAAGGTTCGGGCGTTCTTGAGGGAATCATCAATGAAATCAGGATCCCGAAATCAGACAGTATTACCAGAGAACTGATTGAATCGATTTCCCTGGAAGATTCTTTTCCGGGAATTGAATATCTTGATTTCTATGAAAAGGTCGTTGAAGAGGACGATGATTCCTTCAGTTATATCTCCATTTTCAGAGATCTGGATGATTATTGGAACCTTCGCAGTCTCATACGTACAGGCTTTCTGAATATGGACAAAGACATCGATCATGCGGTTCCGATCGATCAGTTTACAGAAGGCATTGACGGTACCGATGCTGTAAAAATCAGCCCTGAAGATGATGCCTATAAGTATGTGCATCCTGATCTGTACTGAGTTTCGAAAAGGTTACAGCGTACGGGAAAGAACGCATCTGTTTCATTTCTGTTCAATTTACGATACTATTAAAACAGAAGCAGAATCTGATACATAATCACAGGTGACAATATGGAAAAATATCTTGTAATCGATCTGAGCAGAACAAAACTGCAGTATACGATCGTGACCGATCAGCTCGATATTCTCGAAGAAGGCAATGAATATCTTTCCGTCGACAGCAGAGACGGCCTGTTTGTGCCGATCCGCAATGTATGCGCCAGATACCGCGGTACAGTTGCCGGTCTCAGCATGACCATGCCGGGTGTCATTGACAGAGAAAACGGAATTGCCTACAGCGGCGGCGTCTTCGAGTGGATCCGCGATATGCATTTCACGGAAGAACTGGAGAAGTTTGTCGGCATGCCGGTCGTCATTGCCAATGACGCAAAGGCCGCATGCATGGCGGAAATGGGCTACGGCTCATTGAAGAATGTGCAGAACGGCGTACTGCTCATGATCCTCAATACCGGTATCGGCGGTGCGGTGGTGACCGACGGACATCTGCTCAACGGCCATCATTTCGGAGCCGGCGAGTTTTCCTATATGCGCGGGGATTTCCGCAACCATGATCCCCGGACGGACATGTTTGCCCTGACCTGTTCTCTGGACGGTCTTTCATCAGCGGTAGAAACTGCCACAGGCAGAAAGAATATGAACATTCTGCGCATCATTTCCAGAATGCGCGATGAGGATGAAGATGTCATCCGCGGTGTCAATAACTACTGCGACCAGCTCGCAACGCATATTTACAATCTGCAGTGCGTACTGGATGCGGATGTGTTTGTCCTGGGCGGACATATCACCGATGATCCGATCATGATGGATGCGGTCAAGAAGGCAGTCGACCGGAAATTCGATGAAGCACTGTATCCCAACATCGTCAAGCCGCGGATCAAGGAATGCGTCTTCCATAACAATTCGAGAAGATACGGTGCGGTATACAACTACCGTCAGATCATGGCGGAGAGGAAAAAGAAAGAGGAAGCGGGCAGTGAATCATAGATGTCTGCCGGCGTTTGTACTGCCGTATCTGGATACAGCGGAAATGCGCAGGCTTCAGCACATCAATATGAACTGTGGGATGAATTATACATCATACCCACTTTTTTCATCGGCAGCCAGAGCATACAGCCGCTATAACCACAGCCTCAATACAGCTGTCATCGTATGGCATTTTACCCAAAGCAGGGAACAGACCCTGGCTGCACTGTTTCACGATATTGCTACACCTGCATTCTCCCATGTCGTCGATTTCATGCAGGGGGATCATATACAGCAGGAGGCCACCGAAAGCAGAACGGCTTCGATGATCCTTGATTCTGCGGAGATCATGTCTCTGCTGGAAAAAGACGGAATCAGGCCGGAAGCGGTGCTGGATTATCATGCCTATCCGGTTGCGGATAATGATCTGCCCGGACTCTGTGCAGACCGGCTGGAATATACTCTCGGGAATCTGATCGGATATGGATTTGAAACCGAGGAATACTGCAATGCTGTTATGGAGGATCTTGTCCTGTGCGAAAACGAAAAGGGTCTGCCGGAGATCGGCTTCAGGTCGTTTGGACTTGCAGAAGGCTTTGCCCTGCATGCGGTGCGCTGTGGAAGAGTCTATTCCGGCGATGACAACCGCTTTGCAATGGAGACGCTGGCGGTACTGCTCAGGGATGCATCCGAAGCAGGCATTCTATGCATGGATGATCTCTGGAAAGACGAACCGTATGTGATCAGCAGACTGGAAAACAGCGTTTTCAGCATGCGCTGGAAGGCTTTTACAGAACTGCATATCACATACCACTGCAGTGCATATGAACCCGGAGCAGTGCGGACCGATGCCAAGAAGCGCTATATCGATCCTCTTGTCAGAGGGAGCGGACGGTTATCTCAAGGTTCAGAAGATGTGCGCAAAAGCATTTATAATTTCCTGCAGGAGGAGTATTCTGTATGGCTGAGAGGGGAATGAATATGAAAGATATCGTAGTCGCAAGTACAAATGAAGGAAAGATCCGTGAATTCAGGGAAATGCTGGAACCGGAAGGCTACCGGGTTCTGAGTCTTGCGGATTTTAAAGATATGCCGGAGATCATTGAAGACGGAACGACATTTGCCGAAAACGCGGTGATCAAGGCACAGAGCGTCACCGACCGCTACGGCATCATGGCCGTCAGCGATGATTCCGGTCTGGAAATCGATGCATTCGGCAAGGAGCCGGGCATTCACAGTGCCAGATGGCTGGGCCATGAAACACCGTATGAAGAAAAAAACAGGATCATCCTTGAACGGATGGAAGGAATCAGGGACCGTTCCTGCCGCTATGTATGCGCAATCGCCATCACAAGACCGGGCGAAGATCCGGTTGTCTTTGAAGATACGGTCGAATGTCAGATTGCCATGGAACCGAAGGGAACCGGCGGATTCGGCTATGATCCGATCATCTGGTATGAACCATATCAGAAGACCATGGCGGAAATGACAAAGGATGAAAAGAACGGCATTTCGCACCGCGGCAAAGCTGTCCGCAGACTGGAAGAATGGCTCCATGAAAACCGATAAGATCTATACCGCCGTATCGGCAGCCGCCTGGATCCTGGTACTGCTGGGAGTGATGCTGACGGTGATCGATGTGCTCTGCTTCTGCCGTCCTTTCTACAGCTATGAATATAAAAAAGGCAGCCAGGCAGAGAAAATCGGCATGAGCGATGCCGATCTGATGAATGCGACCGATACGCTTCTGGACTATATCCGCGATGAGCGGGATGACATCGTCGTTGAAGCGGAAGTCAACGGCAGCCTTCGGGAAGTCTATGACAACCGGGAAAAACTGCATATGATCGATGTGAAGAATCTGTATCAGAATGCGATGACCTGGCGCACCGTCATGGCAGCGGCAGGCATTCTGATGATCGCCGGCATTGTTCTTTCCCTGCGTTCGGGATCCTTTGCCTTACTGCAGCGGGGCTATAAATATGCTCTGATGATGCTGATGATACTGATTGCTTTCATTGCCGTATCCGCAGTGGCGGACTTCAACAGCTTCTGGCTGCGGTTCCACTACATCTTCTTTGACAATGACCTGTTTCTGCTGAATCCGAATACCTCGATCATGATCAATATGTTCCCGGAGAGCTTTTTCTTCGACATGGTCATTCTGATCGCCGGGGTATTTGCGGCCTTCATTCTGCTGACAGGATTCGTTCTGAAGCGGCTGCAGAAGAGGTTCACGTATGCTTAATATCGTTCTGTACGAACCGGAGATACCGCAGAATACCGGCAATATCATGCGCACATGCATGGCATTCGGGATGAAACTGCATCTGATCGAGCCGCTGGGGTTCTATATGGATGAGAAACATCTGCGCAGGGCCGGAATGGACTACCGGAACGAAATCGAATATCAGATCTGGCCGGACTGGCAGTCCTTTGTGCAGGCATGCCCGGGATCATTCTATTATGTCACCCGCTACGGCAACCGTTCCCCGGATACATTTGATTTTGCCAAAGATCCTGCTGAAGAGATCTATCTGGTTTTCGGCAAGGAAAGCACGGGTATTCCCAAGGATATCCTGGCAGCGCATATGGAGAGATGCATGCGCATTCCGATGGTGCCGGAAGCCCGCAGCCTGAATCTTTCCAATTCCGTCGCAATTATTGCCTATGAAGTTCTGCGGCAGCTGGGGTATCCGCATCTGTCCAGAACCGAAGCCATTAAAGGAGCGGATTTTCTGGCTTCAAAGGCACAGCAATAGACAGTTGAATGCCTTTTGCTATAATGAGAAAGAAAAGGAGAAACGGCTATGCTTGAGAATATCAGTGATTATCTGTCGCTCATTGTATTGGTCATCAGCGCCGTATCCGGCCTGTATATCCTTTTTTCTATCCAGGACCGCCGGCACCATGAAGAGATGAAGATGCGGCAGGAGTCCTATTATTCATTCTACGAAAACATGAATGATGAATTTGATGACACAGGTGATGAACCTTATTTTGAGTAAGGAGTGCATATGATTCAGGAAACAATCAGTTCAGATCATCTGGCTGCGGTGGAAGAACCGGTTTCACCGGCGCTGCGGATCGGTGATTTCATTTATATCTCCCAGCAGTTCGGTATTGATGAATCCGGCCGGCTGGTCAGTGATGATCCGGCAGAGCAGCTGCGGCAGATTTTCAGAAATATCCGGATTCTGGTTGATGAAGAGGGACTGGATATACAGCATATCATCAAGACGACGCTGTATATCACCGATCCGGCAAGCATTGATGCGGTCAATGAAGCCTATGCGGAAATCTTCCATAAGCCTTATCCGGCCCGCTCCATCATCGGTGCTTCCTTCCTGCAGCGCAATGCCAAGGTAGCTGCCGATGCCTATCTGATCGATACAAGAGCACTGGAAGTCCTCTGCTCGTAGAACTGTGAATGCACGGGAAATACCTGCTGCACAGGTGAATAAAATGAAAAGCTTTATACTTCTGAAACAGGACGAAAACAAAACCTATGCAATCGACACGGGCGGTACTGTTCACGAGCTGGATGTTGAACCGCTCGTTTTTCTAAATGAAAGATGCATACGGTGCGGCAGTACGATACGGGGCAGAAAAGAGGCATTCTGCAGAATGGTTCATGCCCGCCAGAAACCTGCCGTTCTTGTATCGGAAACCAGCCGGGAAATATGGTTTCCGACACTCGGCGATAAAAGCCGTTTATGCCAGTGGATATGCTATAATTATCTTCTGTCGGCGAAACCTGCCGATACGTTTTATACCAACCTGACATTTATCACCGGCACAAAGGTGAAAGTACCGTGCAATATCCGTACGATCCGTCTGCAGATGAGCAGATGCGAACGGTTTCTGAACATGATCGATGAGAACTGTACAGGTCTGCCGATTGCGGAAAATGTCATGGATTATCTGAGGAAATAACGGCTATGGAAAAACTGCTGCATGTGCATTTTACAAAAAAAGATATACCGGATATCTGTCTGATCGTCGTATCGGCGCTGCTCTATTCCTGCGGCATGAATACGTTTGTCAAATCCGGCAACCTGTTTCCCGGCGGCTTTGCCGGGATCTCAAGGCTGCTGTCAATGGTGCTGGAGGATTATCTTCAGATCCGTCTGAGTTTTTCGGTCATCTATTTTACGCTGAACATCATCACGACACTGTTCGTATGGCGGCGGATCGGCCATAAGTTCATTCTGTATTCGGCTGCCTGGTTCACATTGACTTCGGTATTCACATCCATGATCCATCTGCCGCCGATCACCCAGGATGCACTGCTGATTGCGATCTTCGGCGGTCTGGTCAACGGATTTGCGGTCGGGATGTCGCTGCGGGCCAACGCCTCCAGCGGCGGTACGGATTTTATCGCCATCGATATCTCCCAGCATCTGCACCGTCCTTCATGGAATTATATATTTGCCCTCAATGCGGCCGTGCTGATCAGCGCCGGATTCCTGTACGGCTGGAACCGGGCACTGTATTCGATCATCTTCCAGTATGCCTCCAAGGAAGTCGTCAACGGACTGCACCAGCGCTATAAGATTTCGCGTCTGCATATTGTCACGGATAAGCCGGATGAGATCTGTGAAGCGGTATTCCATATCATCCGCCATGGCATTACGATAGTTCCCTGCGAAGGGGCATACAGCCATCAGAACCATACGCTGCTGATGATGTCACTGAACAATGATCAGCTGAAACTGGTTGAATCCTGTGTGCTGAAGGTGGATCCGAAAGCATTCATGTCAGTCAATCCGGTGGAAAGAATCATCGGCAATTACTACCAGAAACCGATCGAATAGGGGACGGAACTTCCGTCCTTTTGCATTTCATTCCGTGCTTCCTGTAAAGCCGGGGATCATCGGACTGCATACAAAGATATAATAGACACAGTGGAAGCACATATGGATGATGGGAAAGAACTGCGGAAAGCAGAAGAAATCATGAAGAAAGAGGCCGGCGATGAACAGACATCGCTGATCATGCATGCAATAGAGAAAGAATTCACCGATGAAGATCATGCATCTCTGCGCAAGCTGAATACATTCTATGAGAATGGCTTTATTACGACGCAGGAGTATGTGACCAGGATCACCGTGCTTCTTCATCAGCGCAAGATCCAAAGACACACTGTCATCTGAGAACACTGCGGTATGCATACTGCAGTTTTTTCACAGTCAGGGTATAAAAAAGGATGCCAAGGGGCATCCGTTATTTCAGTATGATTTCCATGCCGATGGCTTTCTGCACCGCTGCGAGTTTTTCGTCTGCGATGACAGATGCTCTGGCAGCGCCGGATTCCAGTGCCGCGTCGATTTCACCGGAATCGAGTACTTCCTGGTAGCGGGTCTGGATCTTTTCCAGTGTTCCGCAGACACAGTCCGCAACGGAGCGTTTGAAGTCGCCGTAGCCTTTTCCTTCGAATTCGGCTTCGATGTCTCCCATCGGGCGGTCATCGGAAAGAGAACTCATGATCTGCATCAGGTTGGAAATACCCGGCTGGCTGACGGGATCGAAATGGACTCTTGCGCAGTTGTCGGTAACCGCGGACATGACCTTCTTGCGGGCAGCCTTGAGATCATCCAGCAGATAGATGCAGCCTTTATTTGTCTCATCGGATTTGGACATCTTTCTGGAAGGATCCGAGAGGGACATGATTCTTGCGCCGACTTTGGCAACCAGCGGTTCGGGAACCTTGAACAGAGTACCGTAGCGGTTGTTCATGCGGATCGCGAGGTCGCGGGTCAGTTCGACATGCTGCTTCTGGTCTTCGCCGACCGGTACATAATCCGGGTCATAGAGAAGAATATCGGCAGCCATCAGTGAAGGATAGGTATACAGACCGCCGGAAAGGTTTGTCTCTCCCTTGGCCATTTTGTCTTTGAACTGCGTCATGCGGTTGAGCTCACCCATATAGGTATGGCAGCACATGATATAGCCGAGCTGGGCATGAGCGCGTACATCTGTCTGCAGGAAGATGTTCGCCTTTGCCGGATCCAGGCCGCAGGCAAGATACAGAGCGACGCAGTCGCGCAGATTCTTCTGCAGTTCTTTCGGATCCTGAGGAACGGTAATGCAGTGCAGATTTGCAATGAAAGCAAACATTTCATACTCATCCTGATACTCTACAAAATGGCGCAGGGCACCGATGTAATTGCCAAGATGGAGCTGTCCGGTAGGCTTGATTCCGGATAACATTCTTTTCATATAGTTAAATCTCCTTTAATTTAAAACAGTCCCTTCATCAATTGAAGGGACGCAATGGACTTGATTGCGCGGTACCACCCGACTTATCTGCAATGACAGATCACTCAGCGGGATAACGGGCCGGCCGGATCATCTGATCGCGCTCCCGGGCTCCAGCGTTCCGTTTCATATGGACAGCTTTCATCGGCCGCTGTCTTTCTGTACAGGGAATTCACGGAACATGCACCCGCTCACAGCATTATCATTTAATCATGAAAAACAAAGTGTTTCAACTGATTGTTTTTGCGCAAAGCGGTCATGCTATAATGTTTCCGGAGGTATCCATGATCGTTATTTATACATCGCCGGGATGTGCAAGCTGCCGGAAAGTCAAGGTATGGCTGAAAGAGAAAAACCTTCCGTTTATCGAGAAGAATATTTTCAAGACGCTGCTCAATGACAATGAGATCAAACATCTTCTGATGCGCAGTGAAAACGGCAGCGATGATATTATTTCCAAGCGTTCCAAGGTACTCCAGGAGAGCGGAATCAGTATCGATGACATGTCGACCGATCAGCTGATTCAGTTCATCAAGCAGAATCCCAGTGTTCTGAAGCGTCCGATCATTCTTAATGAGACGAATTTCCAGGTCGGCTACGATGAAGAGGAAATCGGCATATTCGAACCGCATGATCTGCGCCGGATCGCCGAAAAGAACTGTACATCGGAATGTCCGAATTTCAATGCCTGCGGAACGGTAAGAACGCCGGCAGGCTCATAACAGGCAATGCCTGTTTTTTATTTCTTGTGTATAATGGAGTACATGAAAAGAATGCTTGTAGGATTATCCGGCGGTGTGGACAGTGCCGTCGCTGCATATCTGCTGAAAGAGCAGGGATATGATGTCACCTGCGCTTTTATGCGCAATTGGGATTCTCTGGCAAATGATGATTTCAACGGGAATCCGACACTGAATGATCCGGTCTGTCCCCAGGAAGCGGATTACAGCGATGCACTGGCGGCAGCCAGATCGCTGGGACTGGAACTGCTGCGGATCGATTTCATCAAAGAATACTGGGATGATGTATTTGAAGAATTCCTGCGCGAATATAAGCGCGGACGGACGCCGAATCCGGATATACTGTGCAACCGCTATATCAAATTCGACAGTTTCATGAAATTCGCGGCATCGAAAGGCTTCGATACGGTCGCGACCGGACATTATGCGAAAAACGGAACGGAAAACGGGCAGGCGGTCCTGATGAAAGCGGATGACCGCAACAAAGACCAGTCCTATTTCCTTGCCGAGATCCGCCGGGAAGTACTGGATCATGTCGTTTTTCCGCTTGGTGAAATCGACAAGCCGCGGGTACGGCAGATCGCCCAGGATCTGCATCTGGCCATCGCAGACAAGAAGGATTCGACCGGGATCTGCTTTATCGGCGAACGGAATTTCCGGCAGTTTCTTTCGAATTATCTGCCGATGAAGCCGGGAAAGATCATCGATGTGACAAACGGAAAAGAAGTCGGAACCCATCAGGGTGTTCTGTACTATACGGTCGGGCAGCGAAAAGGACTGGATATCGGCGGGATCGGACCGTTCTACGCAGCCGGCAAGAATGTCGTGACCAATGAACTGTATGTCGTACCGCATGAAAAGCAGGATCTTCTCTATTCCGATGCCTGTATCGTGACCGGTTTCAACCGTCTTGCGGACAGAACGATGCCGATGGATCTGCATGCCAAGCTGCGCTACCGCCAGCCTGATCAGGATGTAAAGGCATCCATGATCGATGAAAATACGGTCCTGCTGGAATATCCCCAGACGATCCGCTCGGTGACACCGGGGCAGGAAGCGGTGCTGTATGACGGCGATACCGTCATCGGCGGCGGCAAGATCGATCAGGTATTCAAAAACGGCGAAGATCTGATGGAAAAGATCGAAGGAATGGTTCATGCATAAACCGCTGCGCATCCATCAGATCGTGCTGCTTGCGGTTTCCTATTTTGTGATCTATCAGACGGCACTGCCGGCTCTGTTTTCATCCGTGATCTATCCGGAATTCGGAATGCAGGCATATCTTCTGTCGATGGAACTGGCGGAAGCGTTCATGATCGTCCTGACGGTGCTGCTGTGTTTCGGCTGGCTGATGCAGAATACAGAGCGCTTCAGAGCCCGGCAGGGTGAGAACATATTCACTGCCATCCGCTGCGTAGCAATCATGTTTCTGATCTCGGCAGCGCTCGGGGCGTTTGTCTTTGCGCTGTTCGGCATGAGCGAAGCGGAGAACCAGGTGACAAATGACATGATCGAGCAGCTGGACCGGCCGGCGTTTATCTTCAGTGCGGCTGTATTTGCACCGTTCATGGAGGAGATGCTGTTCCGGGGATGCGTCTTTCAGCCGCTGCGCAACCGCTTCGGCTTTGCGGCCGGGGCAGCGGTGAGTGCACTGCTGTTCGGCGGTGTGCATCTGCTGGCGACCGTCTATGCCGGCAACTGGATCAATCTGCTGTATATTTTTGAATACGGAAGCTGCGGGTTCATGCTGTGCTGGGCTATGGAGAAGACCGGATCCGTCCTGACATCGATGCTTGCCCATGCAATGTATAATCTGATTATTATTTTGTTTTTGTAAAAGATATGGAAGAAGAACTGATCAGACTCAGCGGGAAATTTACATATATTCTCTTCCGCAACGAAGAGAATTTTTATACTGTCGCAAGGTTTGCGCTGAATGATGAAAAGGAGCGCAGCCTGACGGTGACCGGTACGATGCCGCATATTGAAACAGGCATTCTGTACAATATCAGCGGACAGTATGTCGAGCATCCCCGCTACGGCATGCAGTTTTCCGTTCTGGCCATGGATAAGCCGCTGCCTTCGGAAGAAGAAGGCATCATCCGCTATCTCTCCGGGCTGCAGTTTCAGGGCATCGGCCGCAAGACGGCACAGAAGATCGTCGAAGCACTCGGCGATGACTGTCTGCCCCGGATCAAGGCGGATCCGATGCTTTTAAGAACGGTGCCGGGCATCAGTGCAAAACAGATTCAGGCACTGGAAGAAGGTCTGCAGGCGGAAGAAGACGGTCTGGAGGAACTGGTGCGTTTTCTCAATGTCAACGGCATTTCGATGCGCAATCTGGTCCGGCTGAACAAAGCATACGGCAAGGATGCACTGAACAGGCTCAAGGAGAATCCGTACCGCGTCATTGAAGAATGCGACGGCTTCGGGTTTGCGACGGCAGACAAGATCGGCATGTCCCTCGGTATCGAGCCGGATGACAGCCGCCGTCTGTATGCACTGCTTGTTTCTCTGTGCATGGAGATCTGTGTACAGAGCGGTGACAGCTATGTCCGCTATGAGACACTGGAAACCCGCTTTATGAAAGAAGTGCAGGGGATGGAAGCGGATTTCGATTCTCTGCTGCAGATGGCGGTAATGCACCGGCAGCTGGTATCGGAAGACGGAAGGATCTATCCCATCACGCAGTATGAAGCGGAAAGCGGCATTGCCGGCTTCCTGCAGGACTTTCCGTATGTCACAAGCGAACCCTGCGATCCAGAGCAGCTGCACCGGTATCTCAAAGAAATCGAAAATGAAAGTTCCATTACATATGATGATACGCAGAAACAGGCAATTGAAACGGTTTTCTCGCATCCGGCGGTATTGATGACAGGCGGTCCCGGCACCGGCAAAACGACAGTCGTACGGGCAATCGTCAGGCTGTACCGGATGCTGTACCCGGGTTCTACTGTTCTGTGTGCGGCCCCGACCGGAAGAGCGGCGAAGCGGCTCAGTGAACTGACATCCTCCCAGGCTGCGACCATCCATTCGATCCTGCAGTGGGATCTTGAAACCAATACTTTCGGCAAGAATGAAAACGATCCGCTTGAAGCCGATCTGCTTGTCATCGATGAGTTTTCGATGGTCGACAGCTGGCTGTTCTATAATCTGCTGAAAGCTTCCCGGGGTGTACGGCGTATCTGCATCATCGGCGATGAAGACCAGCTTCCCAGTGTCGGACCGGGCTGCGTTCTGCGCGATCTGATCGCTTCGGGCATGTTTCCGCTGGTGCGGCTGGAAAAGATCTACCGCCAGGAAAGCGGCAGCGGCGTCATTGAACTTGCTCATGATCTCAACCGCGGCGTGATCAGTGATTCCTATGGCAGCGATGTCAGGTTCTATGAATGTCCGCGCCAATCGATCCGCAATACGATCCTGGCGATCGTGCGGGATGCTTTGGACAAGGGATACGATATCGATGATATCCAGGTGCTTTCACCGATGTATTCAGGGGCTGCCGGCATCGATATGCTCAACAGCGGCCTGCAGGAATCTTTCAATCCGAAATCACCGGGAAAACGGGAGATCCGCTCCGGCTATATGACACTGCGGGAAGGAGACAAGATCCTGCAGCTGAAGAACCAGCCCGATGATGATATCTACAACGGCGATATCGGCGAACTCGCGGAGATCATACCGCCCTCGGAAAGCGAAAGCCGCAGGACCGAGGTATGGGTCGATTTTCAGGGCAATGCCGTAGAATACGATCAGGAGAGTCTGAATAATATCACTCTGGCATACTGCATCAGCGTTCACAAGTCGCAGGGCAGCGAATATCCGATCGTCATTCTGCCGTTTACCTGGCAGATGGGACGAATGCTGCAGAGAAAGCTGATCTATACCGCCGTGACCAGAGCCAGAAGAGCACTGGTCATCCTGGGGGAACTTGGTGCACTGCGCCGGGGTATTGAAACACTGGAATATCATCCCCGCCAGACAACGCTGACGATGCGTCTATTGGCAGGAAATGAAACAGATAAAGAAGGGGAAGAACTGCTCTTCGGATAAGGAAAACAGCCATGAAAGTACTGATCATCAACGGTTCCCCGGCCGGGGAAAACAGCATTACGCTCCAGACTGCATTGTTTATTGAAAAGCATTTCTCACAGGATTCCTTTGATGTGATCCATGCAGCCCAGAAGATCCGCAGCTATCAAAAAGATTTTTCCGGATGCGCAGAGAAACTGAAAGAAGCCGATCTGCTTCTGTTCTGCTATCCCGTATATACATTCCTTGCGCCGGCCCAGCTGCATCAGTTCATTTCGCTGATCAAGGAAAACAATATCGATCTTTCCGGCAGATATGCGGCCCAGATCACAACATCCAAGCATTTCTATGACGTCACAGCCCATACCTGGCTGCAGCAGATGTGTACGGACATGCAGCTGCGCTTTATCGGCGGACTGTCTGCCGATATGGAAGATCTGCTGGCAGAGAAGGGACAGCAGGATGCACTGTCGTTCTGGAATTACGTGCACTTTGCGGCGGAAAAGGGGATTGTCAAAGAAATCACGGCAGTACAGAAAAAAGAACTGTATGCGGCTTCACCCTGTGCACCTCTTACACAGAAATCGCTGCGCCGGGTCGTCATCGTCGCTGATTTAGCGGATGATACAGACGGTCTGCTTCTTTCCATGATCAGACGGTTACAGAACCGTATGAATGCAAATACGGAAGTGGCGGATATCAGTACATTCCCGTTTCAGGGCGGGTGCCTGGGCTGTTTCCGCTGCGCTGCCTCCGGCAAGTGCTTCTATACGGATGGATTTGCGGACTGGCTGCGCAGTACGATCCAGACGGCGGATGCCGTGGTCTATGCCTATACCATCAAAGACCATTCCATGGGAATGCAGTTCAAGCTGTTCGATGACCGTCAGTTCTGCAACGGCCACCGGACGGTCATGATGGGAAAGCCGGTGGGCTATCTGGTCAGCGGAAATCTTTCGCAGGAAGAGAATCTGAAGGTTCTGATGCATGCCCGTGCCCAGGTCGGAGGCAATTATCCGGCCGGCATTGCCTGCAATGAAACACAGCCGGACAAAGCAATCGATGACCTGGCAGATGTTCTTGATTATGCCCTGAAGGAGAACCTGCAGCAGCCGGCGGATTTCTACGGTGTCGGCGGCATGAAGATCTTCCGGGATCTGATCTATCAGATGCAGGGAATGATGCGGGAGGATCACCGTTTCTACAAGCGGCACGGGTTCTATGATTTCCCGCAGAAACATAAGGGAAGGATCATGGCCATGTATCTTGTCGGGGCGATGATGTCCAGTCAGAAACTGCAGAATAAGGCAGCCGGAAAAATGACGGAAGGCATGATCATGCCGTATAAAATGATCATCGATAAAGCAGGAAAAAAACGGTAATCCGTGTGTGGATTGCCGTTTTCTGAATTATGAGCGGTTCTGTTTTTCAACCAGACGGTCGCCGCCGTAGATCGTACGGAGCTTCGGCTTGTCGATCTTGCCTGTCGCATTGCGGATGACATCGGCGAAGATGATCCGGCGCGGTCTCTTGTAGCGGGGCAGGTCGCGGCAGAACTGATTGACGTCTTCTTCCGTGAGAGTATGTCCTTCTTTGACCTGGATGATGGCTGCAGCGATTTCACCGAGTCTTTCATCCGGCAGACCGATGACAGCCGCATCATGGATATGATCGTTCTTCATGAGGAATTCTTCGATCTGTACCGGGTACAGGTTCTCGCCGCCGGAGATGATGACGTCTTTCTTCCGGTCGACCAGGAAGATGAATCCGTCGTCGTCCATCATGGCCATATCGCCGGTATGGAGCCAGCCGTTTTCCAGGACTTCTGCAGTTGCCTCGGGATTTTTGTAATATTCGACCATGACACCCGGGCCTTTGACGCACAGTTCGCCGACTTCGCCCTGCGGTACCGGTTCGTTCTTTTCGCTGACGATCTTTGTCTGCCAGCCGTAGCCGGGAACGCCGATGGCACCGACTTTATGAATGTTTTCCATACCCAGATGGACACAGCCCGGACCGGTCGATTCGGAAAGACCGTAGTTGGTATCATACTGATGATTCGGGAAGATCTTCAGCCAGCGTTCGATCAGACTGGGCGGTACCGGCTGGGCGCCGATATGCATGAGCCGCCACTGGCTCGTTCTGTACTGGCTGAGATCGATCCGGCCGGATTCGATCGCGGTCAGGATATCCTGGGCCCAGGGAACCAGCAGCCAGACGATCGTGCATCCTTCATCGGATACTGCCCGCAGGATCGCCTCGGGCGAGTTGCCTTTCAGAATGACAGCCCGGCTTCCGGTGTAAAGAGAGCCGAACCAGTGCATCTTGGCACCTGTATGGTACAGCGGCGGGATGCACAGGAACGTATCCGTCTTCTTTGTTTCATGGTGGATCGCTTCCATCCTTGCCGACTGCATCAGCGCTTCGTGTTTCAGAAGGATCGCCTTGGGGAAGCCGGTCGTGCCGGAAGAGAAGTAGATTGCACCGTCATCGGTATCCTGCACCAGGATCTTGGGTGCAGTCGAAGAGTAATTGGCTGCCTGACGGTAGTAGTCTTCGGCATAGGTAGGGGTCTGGTCGCCGACGAAGTAGAGCAGGGTATTCTGCTTGATCTTTCCGGCGATATCCTCGATCCGGCCGATGAATTCAGGACCGTAGAAGAGCACATCGGAATCGCTGGCATTGAGACAGTATTCGATTTCTTCCGAGGTAAAGCGGAAATTCAGGGGGACGGCGATGGCACCGGCTTTGAGGATACCGAAGTAGATCGGCAGCCATTCCAGGCAGTTCATCAGCAGCACCGCGCATTTCTGTCCTTTGGAAATACCTTTGTCCAGCAGCATATTCGCTACTCTGTTTGCTTTTTCATCAAAGACCGACCAGGTGATCTGCCGGCGGTAGAAAGTATTGGAAGTCGGCTGGATCAGCTCGTATTCCTTCCATGTAACCCGCTGTTCTTCTTTCAGTTCGGGGTTGATTTCAATGAGAGCGACCTCATCTCCATAAAGCTTGCTGTTCTTTTCCAGCAGATCTGTAATAGGCATAACTGCAGTTCCTTTCTCAAGTAATTCAATACGTTAAAGCATTATAGCATTAAAAGGTTGAATTATCAATGCACGAGGGATATTATATTATAGATTCAAAAATTTGAAATCACTGGAGAGACAAAATGACAGAAATTACAGGAAAGAAAGAACTGATGCTTGGCAATAAAGCCGTCGCAAGAGGCCTGTATGAGGCCGGTGTCTGCTTTATTTCAAGTTATCCGGGTACTCCGAGTACGGAGATCACGGAAGAAGCAGCGCTCTATGATGAGATCTACTGCGAATGGGCGCCGAATGAAAAGGTAGCCATGGAAGCGGCTTTCGGTGCTTCGCTTGCCGGCAGAAGAGCATTCTGCGGACAGAAGCATGTCGGCCTGAATGTTGCGGCAGACCCCATGTATACGATGTCCTATACCGGTGTCAATGCCGGTCTGGTCATCGGTGTTGCGGATGATGCGGGTATGCATTCCTCGCAGAATGAGCAGGACAGCCGCCATCATGCGATCGCCGCAAAGCTGCCGATGCTGGAACCGTCGGATTCGCAGGAAGCGCTGGAGTTTACAAAGGAAGCCTTTGAGATCTCCGAGCGGTTTGATACGCCGGTCCTGATCAAGATGTGCACAAGAGTCGCGCATTCGCAGTCTCTGGTCACACCGGGCGAACGCCATGTTCCGGTAAAGGAATATGAGAAGAACATCGCCAAGTATGTCATGATGCCGGGCAATGCCATCAAGCGCCACCCCATCGTGGAACAGCGCACAAAGGATCTGACCGCATATGCGGAAACATCCGGACTGAACCGGGTGGAAATGGGCGGAACGAAGATCGGTATCATCACCGCTTCGACGTCCTACCAGTATGTCAAGGAAGTATTCGGCGATACGGTCAGCGTTCTCAAGCTCGGTATTGCCAATCCGCTGCCCGAGAAACTGATCCGTGATTTTGCCTCGAAAGTCGAAGAGCTGTATGTTGTGGAAGAACTCGATCCGATCATCGAGAACCATGTGCGCAGTCTCGGACTTTCCGTCAAAGGCAAAGAGATGCTGCCGATCTGCGGTGAATTCTCGCAGAATATGATCGCCGATGCATTCGGTCTGGAACAGAAACAGGTCCGCAGGGCGGATGCGCAGATCCCGCCGCGTCCTCCGGTGATGTGTTCGGGCTGCCCGCACCGCGGCATGTTCTATACACTGAAGCAGAATAAATGCACGGTACTCGGCGATATCGGCTGCTATACGCTCGGAGCGGTAGCGCCGCTTGGTGCCATCGAGACAACCTTGTGCATGGGTGCCAGTGTCAGTTCGCTGCACGGCTTCAATAAAATACTAGGGGAAAAGAGTTCGTCCAGGACCGTAGCGGTCATCGGCGATTCGACTTTCATGCATTCCGGTATGACCGGTCTTGCGAATATCGCATACAACCAGTCGGATTCGACCGTCATCATCCTCGACAACTCGATCACCGGCATGACCGGCCACCAGCAGAATCCGACCACCGGATACAATATCAAAGGCGATCCGGCCGGAAAGATCGATCTGGAAGCGCTGTGCAGAGCAATGGGATTCAGCCGGGTCAGAGTCGTGGACCCGTATGATCTGAAAGCCTGCGACGAAGCAGTCAAAGAAGAACTTGCGGCCAAAGAGCCGAGCGTCATCATTTCCCGCCGGCCCTGTGCGCTGCTGAAGTATGTCAAGCATAAGCCGGCTCTGAAAGCCGATACGGATAAGTGCGTCGGATGTAAGTCCTGCATGCGCATCGGCTGTCCGTCCATCTCCATGCGGGACGGCAGGGCCCATATTGATCCGACCCAGTGTGTCGGATGCGGTGTATGTGCGCAGCTGTGCCATTTTGATGCCCTGCGTGCTCCGGAGGTGCAGAAATGAAAACAAAGAATATCATGATCGTCGGCGTCGGCGGTCAGGGATCGCTGCTCGCCAGCAAACTGCTCGGACATCTTCTGATGGAGCAGGGATATGACGTCAAGGTTTCGGAAGTTCACGGCATGTCGCAGCGGGGCGGTTCCGTCGTGACATATGTACGCTACGGCGACCGGGTATACTCGCCGGTCATCGATGCGGGTGAGGCGGACTTCATCGTTTCCTTTGAAGCCCTCGAAGCAGCCCGCTGGCTGCCGTATCTGAAGAAAGACGGCATCATCGTTACCAATACACAGCAGATCGACCCGATGCCGGTCATTACCGGCGCGATGGAATATCCGGAGAATATCATTCAGAAAATGAAGGATACCGGTGCCAAGGTCGATGCCCTCGACTGTCTTGCGCTGGCGGAACAGGCCGGTTCGGTCAAAGCTGTCAATACGGTTCTCCTGGGAAGACTTTCCCATTACTTCGACATACCGGAAGAGGCATGGATGCGCTCTCTGGAGACAATGGTCAAAGAAAAGTTCATTGAACTGAACAAAAAAGCATTCCTTCTGGGGAAAAACGCCTGACGGTACGGAGAGGAGAGTTATTCATGGAGAGGTACTATCAGAAAGATATTGAATGTGCAGACCGCGCATCCATTCAGGCAATTCAGGATGAGCGGCTCATCAAACAGGTACGGCATGTCTGGGAAAAGGTTCCGTTCTACAGACACAAAATGGAGGAGGCAGGTCTGACGCCTTCCGACATTCATTCCACTGCAGATCTGCACAAGCTTCCGTTTATTTCCAAAGATGATCTCAAGGACCAGTATCCTTACGGTCTGCTGGGCAAGCCGCTGAAAGAATGCGTCCGCATTCAGTCGACTTCCGGCACGACCGGCAAGCGCGTCGTTGCGTTCTATACCCAGCATGATATCGATATCTGGGAAGAATGCTGCGCCAGAGCAATCGTTGCGGCGGGCGGAACGGACGAAGATGTCGTCCAGATTTCCTATGGCTACGGTCTGTTCACCGGCGGTCCGGGTCTCAACGGCGGATCCCATAAAGTCGGAAGTCTGACAGTGCCTACATCTTCCGGAAACACCGACCGTCAGATCATGTTCATCATGGATCTGCAGTCGACGATCCTGTGCTGCACTCCGAGCTATGCGGCATACCTGGGCGAGCGGATGAAGGAAATGGGCTATACACCCGATCAGATCCCGCTCAAGGCCGGTATTTTCGGAGCCGAGGCATGGAGCGAAGAAATGCGGACGGATATCGAAAAGACGCTCGGCATCAAGGCATATGATATCTACGGTCTGACCGAAATCTCCGGTCCCGGCGTATCCTTCGGATGTTCTGCCCAGAACGGCATGCACATCAATGAAGACCATTTCATCGCAGAAGTCATCGATCCGGAAACAGGGGAAGTTCTGCCGGACGGCGAATACGGCGAGCTCGTATTCACCTGCATCGACAAGGAAGCATTCCCTCTGATCCGCTACAGAACAAGAGATATCTGCTATCTGACGCATGAGAAGTGCAGCTGCGGCCGTACGCATGTACGCATGTCCAAGCCGAAGGGACGCACCGATGACATGCTGATCATCAGAGGCGTCAATGTCTTCCCGAGCCAGATTGAAACTGTTCTGATGAACAACGGCTATGCGGCCAACTACCAGATCATTGTCGACCGTGTGAACAATACGGATACACTGGATGTCCATGTCGAAATGACACCGGAAATGTTCACCGATAACCTCGGTGAGATCCAGGAACGTCAGAATGTTCTGGTCGATGATCTGAAATCCATGCTCGGTCTCAAGGCGAAAGTCACTCTCGTCGCTCCGAAGTCCATTGCCCGCAGTGAAGGCAAGGCTGTGCGCATTATCGATAAAAGAAAGATCTGAGGAAAGAATTATGAGCATCAAACAGATTTCTGTATTTCTTGTCAACAAGCCGGGCACACTGAAAAACATGACCGGCGTCCTGGCTGCCCATGATGTAGATCTGCGGGCTCTGTCGCTGGCGGAGACAAAAGAATACGGCATTGCCAGACTTGTCGCAGACGATACGTTCCATGCCCTGAATGTACTGCGCGATGCGGATTTTGTCGCATCTGTCAATTCCGTCATTGCGGCGGAAGTTCCCGATGAACCGGGTGCGCTTGACAATCTGCTTCAGATCTTCGCAGAAGAAGATGTCAATATCGAATATATGTATTCCTTTGTCCTCAGCGGCGAAGACAAGAGCGCCGGCATGATTTTCCGGGTCAGCGATGCCGATACGGCAGAGCCGAAGCTCAGAAACAAAGGTCTGCGGATCCTGTCCCAGGATGATATCGCCCAGATATAAAAAAATGAATCAGAGAATCTCTGATTCACAGATGCAGGATCTTCTTCGCATTGTCTGCGAAGATATCCTGCTTTTCTTTTTCGCTCAGTCCGAGTGTCTGGATGACCTGAACGTATTCTTTCTGGTCAGCCCAGGGACAGTCGCTTCCGAACAGGATCCGCTCCGATCCGAAACGGCGGATCATGGCAAGCATTTCTTCCGGGGTAAGCAGGCGGGGAACCTCATCGTTCCATGTCCCGCTTTCATCGGGATGGATGGGACGGAAGGAGAAAGCGGTATCCAGATATACCGGCAGATCCAGAAGCTCATCGCAGGCTTCTTCCCAGCGGTTCCAGCCGCCCATATGGGCGATGATGAAGGTAAACGCACCGGTTTCCTCGACGACATGTCTGCACATCAGGGGAGAACAGCGGTTGGCACCGGGATAGCCGATATCGTCGCCGCCATGGGTGATGACGGCTAATCCGAGGTCTGCAGCTCTTCTGATGATACGCACAAAGGCCGGGTCATCAATATCTGTTTCCTGGTAGACCGGATGGATCTTGATGCCTGTCAGTCCTGCATCTTTGATCCGGCTGAGTTCATCATACCAGTCACTGTATGCAGGATGGACAGATCCGAAGGAAACGATATTGTCATATGTCTGATTCACCAGCACTGCACTGCGGTTGATACTTTCCGTCTGGTGCGGATTTGTGGCGATCGGCAGGACCACGGAAACAGAAATGCCTGCTTTCCGCATGGATTCCTGCAGATTCGTACAGGTGCCGTCGGCAGAAGGAATCATATGTGCGGTCTTTGCCAGGACGGGGATTGCCTTGGCGGCTATGCGGTCGGGAAATGTATGGGTATGAAAGTCAATGATCATCAGCGGTCTCCATCAGCCAGCTGCCTGCTCTGTCTGACAAGGACTTTCTCATCATAGCAGGCAAACGCATTATCTACTGTAACGCGGTCGGGCTGCGGTGTCACCAGTGAAATCAGGGGAACAAGGATCAGACCTGCGATCATGCAGAAGGCACCTGCATTAATCGGCGATTGCAGCATCGCCGGGAAGCTGCCTCTGAACAGCATATTCGCCAGCATAACGGCCGTGGAGAAGATGAAGCTGACCCAGCAGGCTGCCTTTGTGGTTCTTTTCCAGTACAGACCGTACAGGAACGGTGCCAGGAAAGCACCGGCCAGGGCACCCCAAGATACACCCATCAGCTGGGCAATGAACGTGATATTGGAACGGTACTGTACGATTGCAATGACGACCGAAATCAGAATGAAGATAACGATCAGGATCCGCATGACGAGAACCTGTTTCTTTTCATTCATGTCTTTGACGATATGGCCCTTGATCAGATCCAGCGTCATGGTCGAACTGGATGTCAGTACCAGTGAGGAAAGCGTCGACATGGAAGCGGAGAGCACCAGAATGACGACGACCGCGATCAGAAAATCGGGCAGACCGGAAAGCATGGCCGGGATGATCGAGTCATAGCCGTTGGCCGCAATATCGATGCGGTCGGAGAACAGACGTCCGAAGCCGCCCAGGAAGTAGCATCCTCCGGCGACGACAAAGGCGAAGAAGGTGGAAACGATCGTTCCGGTCGAGATGGATTTTTCGCTTTTGATCGCATAGAATTTCTGGACCATCTGCGGCAGGCCCCAGGTACCCAGCGATGTCAGAATGACGACACCGAGCAGATTGGCAGGGTCCGGTCCGAAGAAGGAATTGAATACACCCGGTGCAGAAGAGACCGATTCATCGGTGACTGCCGCCAGACCGTTCAGTGCTGCCAGAAAACCGCCCTGGCTGTTCAGTACCGCATAGACGACTGCGCAGATGCCGAACAGCATGATGATGCCCTGGATGAAGTCATTGATCGCGGTTGCCATGTATCCGCCGGCAATGACATAGATTCCGGTCAGAACTGCCATGACGATGACACAGATCGAATAGTCGATATCAAAGGCCATTCCGAACAGACGGGAAAGACCGTTATAAAGAGAGGCTGTATATGGGATCAGGAAGATGAAGGTAATCACGGAAGCAGCGATCTTCAGGGAAGAACTGGAGAATCTGCTTTCGAAGAACTGCGGCATTGTCGCAGAATCGAGATGCTGGGTCATGATCCTTGTTCTCCGGCCGAGAATGACCCAGGCAAGAAGGGAACCGATCAGCGCATTGCCGATACCGATCCAGGTCGAAGCAATACCGTATTTCCATCCGAACTGTCCGGCATAGCCGACAAAGATTACCGCTGAGAAGTACGATGTGCCGTAGGCAAATGCGGTGACCCAGGGTCCGACGGATCTGCCGCCGAGAACAAACCCGGATACATCCGTGGAATTCCTGCGGCACAGGAAACCGATCCAGAGCATGACACCGAAGAAGATAACGAGCATAAAGAGTTTGATAAACATAAATAGCCTTCTTTCTATTCACTGCGTTAATGCTTTAACGCTTTAACACGTTAGAGTATACGTGATTCATGCATGTTTTGCAATAGGTTGCGTTTGTTTTTAATAATTCAACGTGCTAAAATCAGTTATGCAGGAGTACCTATAAAATGAAGAACAGTCTGAATACACCGGAGATCCGGCAGCTTTTTAAAGCAATCATTGAGCTGCGCGATGAAGATGAATGCTATCGTTTTTTTGATGATATCTGCACGGTCAATGAACTGAAGACCATTGCCCAGCGCTTTGAGGTAGGGGTGCAGCTTCTCAATGGATCGACATATCAGGAAGTATCCAGATCGACCGGCGCATCCACCGCGACGATCAGCAGAGTCAGACGTCTGCTGAATGATGAGCAGACCGGACTGGAAATGGCAGCCGGACGGATCGGCCGGTACGAAGAAAAATAATACTGTCATTTAACTGCGAACTGTGCTATTGTATCTTGGAAATCAATGACGAAGAATTAGTACGGTGTGCAGCGGTTCTTAAGAGAGAAGACGGTCGGTGAAAGTCTTCGGGCGGCAGACACCGGAAGCTCTCTTCAGCAGAGTGCCTGATCAGCAACGCTCACCCGGCGTTACAGGGTCAATTAAGGTGCACATGAAAATGTGAACCAGGATGGTACCGCGTGCAAACGTTCCTGGATACGGAACGTTTTTTATTTGATTGGAGGATGAAAAAGATGTCTCAGAAACAGTTAAGCGGAAATCAGGTCAGACAGATGTTCCTGGATTTCTTCGCGTCAAAGGGATGCATGATCGAACCCGGCGCAAGTCTGATTCCGCACAATGATCCGACCCTGCTCTGGATCAATGCCGGTGTATCGGCGCTCAAGAAGTATTTCGACGGAACGGAGAAGCCGGCGAGCAACCGTATCTGCAATGCGCAGAAATCGATCCGAACCAATGATATCGAGAATGTCGGCAAGACAGCCCGCCACCATACATTCTTCGAAATGCTCGGCAATTTCTCAATCGGCGACTATTTCAAGCAGGAGGCGATTCCCTGGGCATGGGAATTCCTGACCAGCCCGGAATGGATCGGCTTCGACCCGGAAAAGCTGTATGTTACGGTCTATCCGGATGATCAGGAAGCGTATGATCTGTGGGTCAAGGTCGGCATGAACCCGAAGCATATCCGAAAGACGGAAGACAACTTCTGGGAGATCGGCAGAGGTCCGGGCGGACCGGATACCGAGATCTATTACGACCGCGGTGAGAAATACGATCCGGAAGGCATCGGCGAGCGTCTGTTCTTCGAGGATATCGAAAATGACAGATATATCGAAACATGGAACATCGTCTTCTCACAGTATGACTGCCGTCCCGGCGAAGTTCCGCGCAGCGAATACAAGGAACTGCCGCACAAGAACATCGATACCGGCATGGGTCTGGAAAGACTGGTCTGCCTGATCCAGGACGGTGAAACAAACTTCGATACCGATCTGTTCCTGCCGCTCATTCATGAAACCGAGAAGTTCGCAAAGCACAGCTATGATGAAAAGGACTACAAGATGGCCTACAGAGTCATCGCCGACCATATCCGTACAGTTACGTTCGCAGTCGCGGACGGTGCGATGTTCTCGAATGAAGGCAGAGGCTATGTTCTGCGCCGGGTACTGAGAAGAGCGGTACGCTACGGCATCAAGCTCGGCATTGAAGGTGCCTTCATGTATAAGCTGGTCCAGGTCGTTGCGGATAACATGAAAGATTATTATCCGTATCTGCAGGGCAAGGTCGCGCTGGTTTCCAAGCTGGTCAAAACGGAGGAGGAATCCTTCCATCAGACCCTGGCAAACGGCGAGAATATGCTGAATGACGCCCTGCGCGATCATGCGGATACAAAGGTCCTGCCGGGCGAAGTGGTATTCCGTCTGTATGATACATACGGTTTCCCGCGCGAACTGACAACGGAAATCGCCCAGGATAACGGCTATACGGTCGATGACGAAGGATTCGAAAAGGAAATGGCAGCCCAGAAGCAGCGGGCCAGAGATGCCCGCGGCAGCCGGCAGTCGATGCACGGCCAGTCGGCGGATCTGATGGACTTCAGCGAGCCTTCCGAATTCACCGGCTATACCGATACGGAATGCACAAGCAAGGTCATTGCTCTGTTCAAGGACGGTGTCAGAGTGGATACGCTGGAAGGGGAAGGCGATGTCATTCTCGACAGAACCTGCTTCTATGCGGAATCCGGCGGACAGACAGCGGATACCGGTATTCTGGAAAACGAAACATTCCATGCGGAAGTGACCAATGTCATCAAGGCTCCGCACCAGCAGGCACTGCATCATATTGAAAATGTCGACGGCGTTCTGCATGAGGGCGATATCCTGCACGGTGTCTACAACTATGCAAACAGACAGGCAACCAGAGCGAATCACTCGTCTCTGCATCTGCTGCAGGCTGCTCTGCGCAAGGTACTGGGCGATCATGTTGCCCAGGCCGGTTCCTACAACGGACCGGAATACGGACGTTTCGACTTTACGCATTATGAAAAGCCGACAGCGGAACAGCTGAAGGAAGTCGAGCGCATCGTCAACCAGAAGATCGCGGAAGCGCTGCCGGTAACGACAGAAGTCCTGCCGGTCGAAGAAGCAAAGAAGACCGGTGCGGTTGCGCTGTTCGATGAGAAATACGGCGATACCGTCAGAGTCGTATCCATGTCTTCCTTCTCCAAGGAATTCTGCGGCGGTACGCATGTATCCAATACAGCGGAACTCGGTTCCTTCAAGATCATCTCGGAAGAATCCATCGGTTCCGGTGTCAGACGTATTACCAGCGTCACCAAGATGAAGGCCTATGAGACATTCAAAAGCGAAGAAGAGTATCTGCTCGCCAGCGCCGCCATCCTGAAGATGCAGAACTACAACGGTCTGCAGGAAAAGATCGCTGCACTGCTGGAAGAAAACAGCACGCTGCGCAGAGAAATCGCTGCCCAGAATGAAAAGGCGATGAAGATGGAAGCCCAGTCCCGCATTTCCCAGGCAGAATCCATCAACGGTCTGCATGTGCTGATCCTGCAGCTGAAGGATCAGGATAACGGATCGCTGAAAGGCTATGCGGAGGAGCTGCGCAATAAGATGGAAGACGGTCTTGTCTTCCTCAGCAATGAAGCAAACGGCAAGGTCACATTTGTCTGCGCCGCTTCCAAAGCAGCGATTGCCAAGGGACTCAAGGCAGGCGATCTGGTCAAGGCAGCAGCGGTCGTCGCCGGCGGCAACGGCGGCGGACGTCCGGATATGGCCCAGGCCGGCGGCAAGAATACGGAATGCGTTCCGGAAGCACTGGCCAAAGTCAGAGAACTGATCAATGCATAAACAGCAGGGAGGAACAGAATCCGGTTCCTCCTTTTTCCTTCTGTGCACTCTGAATTCCGGAATTCAACTCTTATCCGGTATACTTTTTTGCTTTATTATTCTAAAATATATGAAAGGCAGGTAAGGAAAATGAACAATAAACAGTTTGATATGACAGAAACAGTCAGCTTTAATGCCGAAGAGATCCGCCGGGAAAACATCCGTGAAGTTCTCAAGCATGTGGAAACAGCGCTGAATGAGCGCGGATACAATGCGATCAACCAGCTGGCAGGATATCTGATTTCCAGTGATCCTGCATATATTTCCTCGCATAACAACGCCCGCAGCATCATCCAGTCGGTGGAGCGTCATGAGATCATTGAGGAGCTCGTGCGTTTTTATCTTGAGGAACATAAATGACCCGCTATATCGGTCTTGACCTCGGCAGTGTAACATGCGGTGTAAGCGAAAGCGACACCGGTTTTATTGCACGGACCGTGAAGACGATCCGCTTTAAGCCGGATGATTACAACGAGGCGATGGACAAGGTACTGGATGTGATCAATGAAATCAAACCGGATATCATCGTAATGGGATATCCGTTATTATTGAATGACGATGAAGGGGAAAGAGCGCAGCTGTGCCGGGAGTTCGGGGAAGTACTGGAACAGGAATCCGGCATCAAAGTCGTTCTGCAGGATGAACGCTTTACGACAAAAGAATCCGAATCCATTCTGCTGGAAGCGGATCTTTCCCGCAAAAAGCGCAAGAAGAAAATCGACCAGATGGCTGCCGTGCATATACTGCAGTACTATCTGGATGCCCATGGAAACAAATAGGAGTGATGTATGCTGAGTGATGAGAACAAACTGACCGTGATCGATGATGCCGGCACTGAAACGGAACTGAGGATCCTGTTTACTTTCACATATGAAGAGACAGGAAAAAAGTACGTCGTTACCGAGGATGAAAGCGGCGAAAACGTCATGGGTTTCCGCTTTGACGATGACGGCAATCTGTTTAACATAGACGAAGAAGAGATGGAGATGTGCCAGGAGGTACTGGACTCCTTCGATGAGGAGAATGAACTCTGATGACTTATGATACGGAAGAACTGAAAACCGTACGTCCGAAGAAAAAGAAGAAGAAAAAGCATGTGTTTCTGTGGATCTTCCTCGTGATTCTTCTGGCTGCGGCAGGTGCGGGCGGCGGCGCGTATCTGTACTACAGCAATGCCCTCAAGCCTGTCAAAGCGGAATCTGAAGAGGTGATCGTTGAGATTCCCGAAAGTTCCACGGTGCGTTCGGTGACTTCGCTTCTGGCAGATCAGGGCGTGATCCGGGACGGGCAGATGGCATATTACTTTGCCCGCATCAATGATTTCAACAATATCTATCCCGGCAAATATGCGCTGGACAAAAGCTGGAATGTCGAAGAGGTTCTGACATATCTCGGTTCGCCGGCCAATGCGATCAATGAAGATGTCCGCGTGACGATCATCGAAGGCGACTGGGCAAAGCATATCGCCGTCAAGCTGGCGGAAGTGACCGGCATCAGTGCGGATGAATACATGGCTTTATGGAAGAACCGCGACTGGATCGAATCGATCCGGCCGTCATATCCGTTCCTGACGGATGAGATCTATCAGAGCGATATCTATCTGGAAGGGTATCTGGCACCGGATACATATCAGCTGAAGAAAGACAGCACGGCTGAGGAAGTTACGCTGCGCATCCTGGATCAGACCAATGCGGTCTATCAGGAATTCGCAGCGGATATGGCTGAAAGTGAGCTGAGCATCCATGAGATCTATACATTGGCGTCGATCATTCAGTATGAAGCCGGCGGCAGCGAGCCGGATCAGCGTCTGATCTCCGGTGTATTCATGAACCGTCTGCACTACGGATGGAATCTGCAGTCGAGCGTCACGGTCTGCTATGCGATCGATTATGACAAGGACAGCGATAACTGGCAGTCCTGCGAGATCAATGTCGATGTGGACAGTCCCTATAACACCTACATGTATCCGGGTCTGACGCCCGGACCGATCGAGAATCCGGGCAGGGCACAGATCTATGCGGCGCTGCATCCGGAGTATACCGATCCGCTGTATTTCTTCTTCATGGCGGATGTTTACGGCGACGGAACGATCTATTATGCAGCAACAGAGGATGAACATTATGCCAATGTTGCGAAGTATCTCGGCGGCTGATGAAATACAGTACATGCGGCTATCTGTACAGGGACGGGAAATTTCTGATGCTGTACAGGAATGCAAAAAAGGATGATGTCAATCACGGCAAATGGATCGGCGTCGGCGGCAAGACCGAATCAGGAGAAACGCCGCGGGAATGCATGATCCGGGAAATCCGGGAAGAAACCGGATATGAAGCGGAATCGCTGCAGTACCGGGGCATCCTGTATTTCCGCTATCCGCATAAGGAATGCGAGAAGATCTGGATCTATACGGCCGACCGTTTCAGCGGTACCGAAAAGATCTGCGATGAAGGCAGGCTGGAATGGATCCCGTCAGCAGAGATCCTGTCTCTGCCGCTGTGGGAAGGCGATATTCCGTTTCTGCGGAAGCTGATCGGGAATGACCCAAACATCTTCTGTCTGGATCTGACATATGATGAACATGATAACCTGCTGGAATGCAGGGAAAGAGAGGCTGAACAGGAATGAGCAAACCGATCATTATCGGCATTGCCGGCGGAAGCGCATCGGGCAAGACTTCGATTTCCCGCCGGATCAAGACGACATTTGCGAATGAGAAATCCGTACTGATCATCCGCCAGGATGATTATTACAAAGACCAGTCGGACAAGCCGATGGAAGAGCGCATCAAGACGAATTACGACCATCCGTTTGCATTCGACAATGATCTACTGATCAGCCATATTCAGCAGCTGATCAACGGCGAAACAATTGAAAAGCCGACCTACGACTTTGTGCATCATACCCGCAGCGATGTGACGGAAACATGTTTTCCCTGCGATGTACTGATCCTCGAAGGTCTGTTTGTTCTGGAAGATGAGAAAATCAGGAATATTCTGGATATCAAGGTGTTTGTCGATACACCGGCCGATATCCGCTTTATCCGCCGTCTTCTGCGGGATGTCAAAGAACGCGGCAGAAGCATGGAGAGCGTCATCAGCCAGTATGTCAACACGGTCCGTGTCATGCATGAATCGTTTGTTGAGCCGTCCCGCCGCTATGCGGATGTGATCATTCCGGAGGGCGGTGAAAACATGGTGGCGATCGATCTGCTGACAACGAAAATCAGTAGCATTATTCACCGCACAATGCTATAATCTTGAAACGCAGAGGAGGTTCTGATATGAGTGAAAGCAAAATCTACGTGACCGAAGACGGTCTGAAGAAACTGCAGGATGAATATAATAATCTGGTCCATGTCGTCCGTGAAGAAGTCAAGAGCGAACTGGCAGAAGCCAGATCTCTGGGCGACCTTTCCGAAAACGCCGACTATGACGCAGCCCGCGATAAGCAGTCGCAGGTTGAATCCAGAATCGTTGAGCTGGAGAACATGCTTCAGCATTATGAGCTGATCGATACAAAGCACGGTTCCAAGAAAATCGTCCGTATCGGTTCGACCGTTACCCTGGAATTCCTTGATACAAAGGAAGAAGCGACATACACCATCGTCGGTTCGACAGAGACGGATCCGCTGAACGGCAAGCTTTCCAACGAGACACCGCTGGCCCAGGCAATTCTTGACTGCAAGGTCGGTCAGACAGTCGATGTCAATGTTGCCCAGCCGTATCAGGTCATTATTATTTCAATCAAGTAGTATTCCGGACAATTGATGCGAATAAGATAAGCAGGAGGTTTCTCTCATGAAAAAACTGCTTGTCTTTTTTTTATTGCTGGGAGCCATTGCGATGGCTGATCTGAAACCGGCAGATCTTGCGGAAATTTCTTCAGATACGATTCATATCCATGTCGAAGGTGCCTGTACCAGCGATGATCTGCAGGTACCGATGTATACGACGGCAGGGGAAGTGATGGAGATGATCGATCTTGAAGAGAATGCGGATATCACCGCATTGAATCCGGATACGGTCCTCAAGGATCATGATGTCCTTGTCATTCCCGAAGCACGTCCCGAACAGCCCCGTATATCCATCAACAGCGCTGATGCGGATCTGCTTTCCAAACTGCCCGGGATCGGTCCGGCAACGGCAGAAAAGATCATCCTCTACCGGGAGGAAAACGGTCTTTTCCAGCAGCTGGAAGATCTGATGAAAGTCAGCGGTATCGGTGAAAACAAATTCGCAAAGATCAGGGATCTGATATGCCTCTGAAAAAGATCCTGAAGAACTGTCCGCTGATTGCGGTCGTTCTGACCATATCGCTGTTTCTGAGCACGGAAGCACCGGTTTTTGCGGTGTGTCTCAGCTTTGGCATATGTCTGTTGCGGACGGATTTTAAGACGGCATGTACGGCGGTACTGCTGTGCATTCTTTCGATCATGCCGCGCTGTGACTGTACAGAACCGCAAAGCGATGAAGGAAGGGTCATCCGGGTGGCGCAGAAATACGCTGTCATCTTGCAGGGCCGAAAGAAAGTCATTCTGTATACCGAGGCACTGCCTTTATTGGACAGCGATGTCCGTTTTCAGACGGCATTTGAACCGATTGAATCTCCTTCCGGATTCTATCGTTTTTCCTTTGCCGGATGGGCAGCCGGTCAGGGCATCCGTTATGGCGGAACTGCGGAAGAACTGACCGTAGTACAGGAACATTTTTCCTTCCGCTCATTGATACAGAAAAGAATCAGAAAAGCGGATGATCCGGGTGCGCAGAGATTTCTGTACAAAGTTCTGCTGAATATTTCCGCAGCAGAGGATCATTCGTTTCTGTACCGGGACGGATGGTCGCTGGCCGGCATTCTTGCCGTCAGCGATTCTGTGCTGGCATTGTTTCTGAGGGAAAAGGAAAGACAGAAATGCTCGCTGAGCATCCATGTACTGCTGTGCATCCTGTTTCATTTTCCTCTGCTGGCAGCGTACCGTCTGATCCTGTGCGCGCTTTCTTTCAGCAGACTGCGTTCTGTGCAGAAAAACAGTCTGGCTGTGATCCTGTGTATTGTACTGTACAGCCGGATGTGCATTTCCTCCGGCTGGATCATGGCTGTATTCTTCCGCTTTTCGTATCTGTTTGCAGAAAAGGACAGAGCCTTGCAGAAAACGCTCATGCTGGGTCTGCAGAGCATCCTGTTCGGAACAATGGATGTGCTTCGGATGCTGCTGTATCCGGTTACGGTGCGTATCTCCGGGATCTTCTGGCTGCTTGGCTGCATACAGCTGCTCATACCTTCTTTCCCAGCCCATGTCTGGATGCACAGCATGGATCTCTATGAGAAGATCCTCTCTGTCTTTGAACTGCCGGGGACGGTATGGGGTGCAGGTCTGATTCTGTATCTTTTAGCCGTGAGCTGTGTCACCAAAAAGAATAGAGGCAGGGCTGCTTTTGGGCTGATGCTTGCATTTCAGTACTTCGGTCTGTTTCATCCGCTTGCAGAGATGACACTGATCAATGTAGCGCAGGGGGATGCGATCCTGATCCGGCAGCCGTTTGCCCGCTGCGATGTGCTGATCGATACCGGCAAGCCGGAACAGGAGACGCATCTGGATACATTTCTGCAGTACAAGGGAATTCGTTCACTGCAGACATTATTTATAACCCATGATGATGCCGACCATTCCGGCAGCCGGGATTTTATCCGTTCAAAATATCATGCCGAGGTGATTGAAGAGCACTTTGAAAGCAGACGATGCGGCAGGCTCGTGTTTTATGATCTCAATGAAATCGAAAACGAAGACAAAAACCAGAGCTGTCTGGTGCTGTATACCCGGATCGGCGGAAAGAAGATACTGCTGATGGGAGATGCGGACAGTACGGCAGAAGAACAGATCGTCCGCCGCTATCCGCAGCTGCACTGCGATATATGCAAACTAGGCCATCACGGTTCCAATACAAGTTCCTGCGACCTGTTTCTGGATACGGTCAGACCATCGCTTGCTTTGATTTCCAGCGGACCGTACCGGCTGTATCACCATCCTTCACCCGAGACAATTCAGCGCATACTGAAGCGGCATATTCCGTATTTTGATACAAAAGAAGAAGGGGATATTTCTCTGTTCTTCGTGTTCGGAAAGACAGTTCTGCTGACGTCACTGGGGACAATCGCAATCTTTTAAGAGATGTCTATTCTTGCTATAATAGCAATGTTATGAGTGTTTATCTGATCAGCGGAAAAGACGGATACAGGATCCGGGAATGTCTGCAGTCGCTGCTGCGCCAGAACGGTATAGAAAAAGAGAATACCGTGATCATTGACGCTTCTTCAGCCAAGAATTTTGATCTGGAAGGAGCCCTGATGCAGTGCTACGGCAATTCCCTGTTTGATGACGGACAGGCAAAGGCAGTGATTCTGCAGAATCCGTTCTTTCTCAGTGCTTCGCAGCGGGAAACAAAACCGAAGAAGACAGCTGCCAAAAAGAAAAAAGACCAGCCGGATGAGAAAGATCACCGGAATGATATCCTGGAACAGTATCTGCGTTCACCGGGATCCAATACGCACCTGTTCTTCTACTGTGCGGATTTTGAAGCGGACAGCAGAAGAAAAGAATACAAGCTGCTCGCAGCGTACAACGCCCAGATCCTGAAAATGGATAAGATGAAATCCTGGGAATTTGCGAATTATGCCGACCGCAAGCTGAATGAGCACGGCATTTCGATGAACCGCGACGCAAAGGAAGAACTGATGCGCAGAGTCAATGGCGATACATCTCTGTTCCATAAGGCACTGGAAAAGATCCTGCTGTACGGCAGCAAATCTCTGACCAGAGAAGATATTCGCGGTCTTGTTTCGCTGAATCCGGAAGTGAATGTGTTCTATATGTCCAACGCATTTGTGAAACATGATCTGGCCGGTGTGCTGCAGGCAAAAGAAGATATGCTGCGGGCGGGATATGATATCACGGCCATGGTCGCAATGCTTGGGACAAGGCTGCGGGCCTTCTATCTGACAAAGCAGCTGTATGAAGAAGGACTGTCGCCATCGCAGATCACGACCCGTCTGCATGCGAATGAATATGCAATCAAAATGAATATCGAAAATACTGCCGGACTGCGGGCATCCGATCTGCTCCGGTATCTCAATGAACTCGCAGAAGTCGATCAGAATATCAAAGCGGGAATCAACGGCGGAGCGGATAGCTTCGATACTTTCCTGCTCAGGAGTACACAAGGATATGCAGGCAATCAGAGAGCTCTATAAACAGGGAAGAGGACCGAGCAGTTCCCATACGCTGGCACCGGAGAGGGCATGCCGGCTTTTTACGGAAGTCAACGGAACATTTCCGTATTATGAGGCCGAGCTTTTCGGTTCTTTATCACTGACCGGCAAAGGACATCATACGGACAGGATCATCCGGGAAACGCTGCCGGGAGAAACAAAAGTCATTTTCTCCCTGGACTGGCAGGAGGATTTTCCCAACGGATTCTATCTGCGCGCCTATGATGCTGCCCATGTACAGCAGGTATGCTGGACGGTTTTTTCCATCGGCGGCGGCAGTCTGCAGATCAAAGAATATCCGCTGGACTGGAACGATGAAGTCTATACCGAAAAATCCTATAAAGAAATCACGCAGCTGCTGGCAGAAGAAGATATCACATTGATTGAATATATCGAACGGCATGAACCGGATCTGCGCAGCTATCTTGGAAAGATCCTGCAGACAATGTCGGAATGCGTGGACAGAGGCATCCGGACATTCGGCATCCTGCCGGGTGAACTGAAAGTATACCGCAGTGCCAGACAGCTGTATGAAATGGCAATGGAAGCACCGATGGAAGACCGCGATCCGCTGAAACTGATGGCATATGCCTATGCGGCCGGAGAAGAAAACGCAGCCGGACATACGTGCGTAACCGCACCGACGCTCGGTGCCTGCGGTGTCATGACTTCTCTGATGTACTATTATCTCCATGACCGCGGTACGGACCGGGAAGATCTGATCGATGCACTGATGATCGGCGGAATCTTCGGCAATCTGATCAAGACGAATGCGACGGTCTCCGGTGCCGTCGGCGGATGCCAGGCAGAAGTCGGCGCAGCGGTATCGATGGCCAGCGCTGCCTGTGCATATCTGGAGGGATGTACACCGGACCAGATCGAATATGCAGCAGAAATCGGCATGGAGCACAATCTCGGCCTGACCTGCGATCCGGTCAAAGGCTATGTGATCATTCCCTGTATCGAACGGAATGCCATGGGTATCCGCAGAGCAATCGATGCGGCTACGCTTTCCCGCTATATGCTGAATATCAAAGGCCATCTTGTATCCTTTGACATGGTCGTGGAAACGATGAATGAAACCGGTAAGAAGATACCGATCGAACTGAAGGAGACAGCTGCCGGCGGTCTGGCGAAAGAGTTTGAAAATGCATAGTGAATTTCATGTTCATGAACTGGAACCGGTATTTGATGAAAACAGCCGGATACTGATCCTGGGTTCCTTCCCGAGCCGAAAAAGCAGGGAAGACGGTTTCTACTATGCCCATCCCCAGAACCGTTTCTGGAAAATCATGGCAGCGCTGTTTGATACCGAAATCACTGACCGCAGGCAGTTCTGTCTGGACCATGGCATTGCCCTGTGGGATGTCATCGCCAGCTGTACCGTCACCGGCTCTTCGGATGCCAGTATTAAGGATATCGAAGTCAATCCCATCGGCAGTCTGCTGTCCGCTTCAAAGATCCATACGGTATTTACGACCGGCGGCAGAGCAGATGCGCTGTACAGGAAATATATCGATCTTCCAGCTGAACATATTGCGCTTCCCAGTACTTCTGCCGCCAATGCGGCAATGTCTCTGGAGAAGCTGACTGCGGTCTATGCGGTCATATTGGAGAAACTCAATGAAAAAGACTGAACTGCTGGCTCCGGCCGGAAATATGGAATCCCTCAAAGCAGCTGCTGCAGGCGGCTGCGATGCAGTATATCTCGGCCTGCAGGTGTTTTCAGCCCGGGCCCAGGCCGGCAATTTCACCCATGAGGAATTCATCGAAGCGATCCGTTTCTGTCATATCCGCAATATCCGGATCTATGTCACGGTCAATACGATGCTGTATGAAACGGAAATCGAAAATGCAATCAAAGAAATCGATTTTCTCTATAAACATGATGTGGACGGGGTTCTGATCCAGGATCTCGGACTCTTCCATTATGTCAGACAATGCTATCCGGACCTGGAAGTCCACTGCAGCACCCAGATGCATATTCATAATCTTGCCGGTGTGAAAATGATGATGGAGGAAGGTGCCTCCCGGATCGTTCTTGCCAGAGAAACACCGATCGAAATCGTCCGTGAAGCCTGTAAAACGGGTGCGGAAATCGAAGTTTTTGCCTATGGTGCGATCTGCATTTCCTACAGCGGTCAGTGCCTGATGAGCGCATCGATCAAGAACCGGTCGGCAAACCGGGGCCTTTGCGCACAGTGCTGCCGTCTGCGCTGGTCTGACAGTCATGGAAAGAAATTCAAAGAAGGGGAGTATCTGCTCTCACCCAAAGATCTCAATATTCTTGACCGGCTGCCGGAACTGCTGGACTGCGGAGTGGCAAGCCTCAAGATCGAAGGAAGAATGAAGCGTCCTGAATATGTCTATCTTGTGACAAAGACATTCCGGGAAGCGATCGATGCATATTATGCAGGGAAACCTTATCAGGTCAGCGAAGAGCGCATGACCCAGCTGAAACTGATGTTCAACCGCGGATTCTCGCACGGACATCTCTTTCATGATGATACGGCTGCCCGGATGAGCCAGTACCGTCCGAATCATTTCGGCATGACTGCCGGTACGGTCCTGAAGTATGAAAACGGCAGAGTACTTGTGAAGCTGCAGATGCCTCTGTACCAGCATGACGGTCTGCGGATCATCAATGAACCGTACGATACAGGTCTGACTGCTGTCAGGATCTATAAAAACGAAAAGCTTGTCTCTTCGGCAGATCCCGGCGATACGGTATGGCTTGACTGCAAAGCCAAGCCGCATCCGAAAAAGGGACAGAAGCTGCAGAAGACATCCGATACAAAACTGCTTTCTGCCATCGGTGAAGCAATTGCGGACGGACGGGCGCCGCTGCCGGTGCACATTGCATATACGGCGATGCAGGGACAGCCGCTGCAGATCACGATCACAGATCCGGACGGTTTCAGCGCTTCTGCAGAGAGCGAATTCATCTGTCAGAAAGCACAGAAGGCACCTGTCAATGAAGAGACATTTGAACGTCAGCTCGTCAGACTCAATGAACCGGCATATACTGCTGCAGGCGTCCAGGGAAATACCGACGGCGTATTCCTGCCGCTGTCCGTGATCAATGAGACAAGACGGGCTGCCGTCGAAAAGCTGAATGACTGCAGAGCACTGCGTCATATCCGCAGAGAGCCGCTGCCGTATGATTTTGCACTCAAGCAGCCGGATACTTCCGGACTCAAGCGCATCATCATTAAAAACGATACGCAGGAGTATGCATTTGCGGATGTCATCGGCAGGGAACTCTTTGAAACAGAGGTGGTAGAGGAAAACCGCACAGAAGTGCCTCTTCTGCATGATGCCGTACTGAATCAGGTCGCCGATCTGAACAGCGCCGGAGATAAATGCATCGGCGGCATGAATCTGAACATTGCCAATTCCTATGCGGTTGCCTATCTGCTTTCCAAAGGACTTTGCGCATGCATATTCTCTTCGGAAGCGCAGGATCTGCAGATCAGTATGACACTGGAAGCGTTCAAAAAGCGTTACGGTTTTGTGCCGGCCGTCTATAAACTCGTCTATGGAAAGCGGACGCTGATGTATATCAAGGATGGTTTCCTGGCATCTGAAAAACCTGCGTCAATTGCAGATTATCATGAAAATATCTATGATCTGTCCTATAATAATGGCAAGGTGGAAATCCTGGAGTCCGGAGCAGTTCATGCTGAAAATCCGTATTGTTTCGGCAGCTATCTGATTATGGACGGCTCTGCAGCTTCGAATAAGGAGATAGGGGAGGAAGCTTATGAAGAACTTCATCAAAGAATTTAAGGAATTCGCAATCAAGGGCAACGTCATCGACATGGCAATCGGTGTCATGATCGCTTCTGCTTTCGGCACAATCGTCGCATCGTTCACAGAAAACATCATCAACCCGATCATCGGTATCCTGTTCACAGCAGATCTTTCCGCAGTCGGCATTACGCTGTTCGACGGCAAAGTATTCATCGGTATCGGTGCATTCATTTCATCCATCATCAATTTCCTGATTCTGGCACTGATCCTGTTCATGATCATCAGAACCGTAAACAAGGTCAGAGCTGCGATGGAGAAGCCGGTTGAAGAAGAAGCACCGGCAGAACCGGAGAAGAGCGATGAACTCAAGGCTCTTGAGCAGATCGTCGAACTCCTGAAAAAGGAAAAATAGTCAATTCTGCAGGGATCTCCAAACTTTATGGGGGAGTAGTCAAACTTTCTGGGGGAGTACCATGGGGGAGCGACGAAAAAAGCCATAAAGAATGAGCACAAAATGAAAGCT